>NZ_CAWMYC010000104.1:0-90557 GCF_963872035.1 Scytonema sp. HK-05 | reverse complement strand
TTGAATTGGGAAGCCCACACCCTATCTGTACTCAGATGGATGTTGGGTAGTTCACGCCACAAGAAGAGGAGCAATTTTGGCAAACTGAAGGTGAAAGGTATCGCTTCACGCCGCCGGAATATGGATTTTTCGGGCGAGATTTGGAGATTCTGAAAATTGAAAAGTCGTTGCTGCGGCACAATATCTTGCTGTTGCAGGGAATGGGGGGAACGGGGAAAAGCACCCTGCTGAGATATTTACGCCAATGGTGGCAGAGGACGGGTTTTGCAAAAGATGTGTTTTATTTTGGCTATGACGAGAAGGCGTGGAATTTAGAGCAAATCATTTGGGAAATTGGCAACCAAATTTATGATAGGTTTGACAATTTCCATCGGATGCTACCAGAAGCGAAAAAGCAAAAATTACTCAAAACACTCCGCGCTGAATCCTATATTTTGATTCTGGACAATTTAGAATCAGTGACTGGGCAACCCCTGGCGATTCAAAATACCCTACCAGAGGCGGAACGCAACCAAATCAAAGATTTTTTGACGCGGTTGGTAGGGGGAGAAACGCGGGTGGTGCTGGGTTCCCGCAGTCGTGAAGATTGGTTGCAACCAACGACTTTTAAAAGCAATATTTATGAGTTGCAAGGGCTAGACAAAGAAGCGCGTTCTGACTTGGCACAAGCAATTCTCCAACGCCACGTCACAGAAAAGCGTATTCCCAGTATCCGCCAAGACGACAATTTTCAGCAGTTGATGAAACTGTTAGCGGGGTATCCTTTGGCGATGGAAGTGGTGCTGGCGAATTTGAAAAATCAATCACCCAAGGAAATACTTGCGGCGTTGCAGTCTGCTGATGTGAAGTTGGATACGCCCAGTGAGGAGAAGACGAAAAGTATTCTCAAATGTGTGGAATATTCCCACAGCAATCTTTCACCAGAAGCGCAAAAGTTGCTGTTGTGTTTGGCTCCTTTTAGTGCGTTTATTAACTGCCGTCATATTCATAATTATATTAAGGAATTGCAAATACTGGAACCATTCAAAGATTACCAGTTTGAGAAATTTGATGAGGCAATTCAAGAAGCGATTAACTGGGGTTTGCTCTCACCGATGAACCTCACCCCCAGCCCCTCTCCTACAAGGAGAGGGGGGGAGGAAGATTCACCCTTGCTGGCAATTCAACCTGTTTTTCCCTACTTTTTGAAGACAAAGTTAGAGGTTCTTGATAAGCAAACCCGTGAAGCTTTGCAGAAGGGATTTAAAAACCACTATCAAGACTTAGCACGTTCTTACAACAATTTGATGGAATCAAAGGACGCGCAAGAGCGGGAATTGGGGAGAGAGTTCTGCCGATTGGAGTATGAAAATCTCTATAATGCGCTGCAAATTTGTTTGGAGAAGCAAGAGAGTATCAGCATATATTTTTGTTTGAAGAAATACTTTGATTTGATGAACGATAACCAAAGTAACCTGAAGTTGGCAGAAATGGTTTGTCAACGTTTGGAGAAGTACCCACCTGCATTTATCAAAGGGAAATTGGGTTATCAGATACCCTTAGCAATTGCGAGACTAGGTTGGTGTCAACTGTCAGCAAAGCAGTATCAGCAAGCAAGAATCTCCTACGAGAAGACTTTGCAACTGTATGATGCGCTTGAAGGTGAAGCAGAAAGACAAAAACAACTTTGGAAAGCTGTTTCCTACCACGAGTTGGGAAGAGTAGCCCAAGCATTGCGCGAATTTGAAGAGGCAAGGCGCAATTACCAACAAGCTTTGCAAATCTATATCGAATTTGGCGATCGCTACTCTTGTGCCTCCACCTACCACAATTTGGGAGCAGTAGCCCAAGCATTGCGCGAATTTGAAGAGGCAAGGCGCAATTACCAACAAGCTTTGCAAATCTATATCGAATTTGGCGATCGCTACTCTTGTGCTGTCACCTACCACGAGTTGGGAAGAGTAGCCCAAGCATTGCGCGAATTTGAAGAGGTAAGGCGCAATTACCAACAAGCTTTGCAAATCTATATCGAATTTGGCGATCGCTACTCAAGTGCTAGCACCTACCACCACTTGGGAAGGGTAGCCCAAGATTTGCGCGAATTTGAAGAAGCAAGGCGCAATTACCAACAAGCTTTGCAAATCTATATCGAATTTGGCGATCGCTACTCAAGTGCTAGCACCTACCACCACTTGGGAATGGTAGCCCAAGCATTGCGCGAATTTGAAGAGGCAAGGCGCAATTACCAACAAGCTTTGCAAATCAAAATCGAATTTGGCGATCGCTATTCTTGTGCTAGCACCTACCACAATTTGGGAATGGTAGCCCAAGATTTGCGGGAATTTGAAGAAGCAAGGCGTAATTACCAACAAGCTTTGCAAATCAAAATCGAATTTGGTGATCGCTTTGAATCAACCATTAGACCTCATTTCTACTGAAATAGTCTTTCGTTCTTTATACCATTTCTCTCAAGCTGTTCTACGTGGTGATGTCAGTGACGCTGTTCCTTATCTTGTGGAACGTCAAAAGCTGTTTGGATTAGTCAAAACTAGGCGTAAGCGTCATCGAGAGATTGACGCTTACACCCAACAAATTTGGGCTTTATCTTCTTAAGTTGACACCAATGAGCATTGCTGTGCCCCTACAGTACTGCCGTGTGTTCTAGCCAATTGAAAACTGCTGGAATCAACTTTTCCCATATTTTACCAACTTTGGTGGTAAAATGATGTGTCAAAATTAAAAATGGGAAAGTTTATTTGCTTATAGCACAATACGGTTCGTCTAAAAATTTATCGCCCTGCTAACAATGCTTGTGTAGCAGACTCTCCTGCTAATTTCGCTTGGCGTGTCAACTGGAAGGTTAACAATGCTAAGATGCTCAACTGAGCTAGAAGAGCCATAAAAATTGTGGGAGTCGCAGCCTCTGAAATACCCACCCAAGAAAAACTTGTTAACAGCCACAAAATTGGAATTTTATGTGCTTGAATGCCTAGTATTCCTAACACCATCGGTGGTAAAAACATTGCTACTGTTACGGTGCCGATAGCCCAGAAAGCACGCTTAGGAGTTTTCATCAACAGCATAAGCTGAGTGAGAGTGGCGTAAATCATTATCAAACTTATGAACAAAGCTACAGCCAAAAGTGCCTTCATCTTATCAACAAGGTTAACTTCCGCAGGATGATACCAAAGTAAAATCCCCACTAATAAAGGGGTTACAGCGATGACAATATTCATGCCTATTGCCAAAATAGCTGGGCTTTTTTCACCCCAAATTAAATCTTCTAACAAAGAGTTTTTCCGAGAAGAACTATTGCTACTCGTCACATTTTGGTGTCGATACCTTGCCCAATCTTGTACAGTTTGACGGTGCGGTGAGAGAATTGCTATTAACCCCAGAAATACCAACAAATTCAAAGGATATAGCCACGTTAAGTATCTTTGCACATCATATAAAGTAATGCCATTGATATTTTGGTAAACCCCAAAGTAAAATCCAAAGTTGACAAGTTGCAAACAAGCCATCCAGAAATAACTTTGCCCTTTGCTTAAAATAGTAGAGTTGGGGTTACGAAAACAACGCTTGAGTGCTTGCCAAATCCAATAAGTCCACAACCCATAATTCAATAAGTGCAAACTCACAATACCAACAATACTTTTCCCAATTGGCAAGTTAAAAAACTGCAATTGTTTTAGCGGTCCACCATTGTATATATTGAACGATTTTGGGAAGAGATAATTGGTTATATCCAAGGGACTGAATATTCTAAACAAACCAGTGTCAACGATATTTGTGCCTTCAGATGCCAAACCTAGAGTTAGTAACAAAAATAATAGAACAGTACCACTACCTAACCAAGGTTGAAAACCACTGAACCAACGGCAACATAAACCAAACAGCAGTGCAGCACTGTAGAAGAAAATGCAGCAAGCAGCTAGTACAGCCCAAAAGCTCAATATGTAACTTGTGGCAATATTGGCAGCACTTCCAGCCAAGAAATGTAAAGGTGCTGCTGTGAGGATGACTAGATAAATTAAGATGGGAACACCCAGAATTTTGCCAGTCAGAATACTCGTTTCCGACTGGGGAGTGAGGCGAATAAAATTGAGTGTACCGCGCCGTTCTTCCGTCGCTAAGTTATTAATAAGCAAATACGTGCCAGCAACTAACAGTGTGAAAATAAAAAACACACTTAGCGATAGGAATATGTATTCCCAATGTTCCCGCCACCACATTTGCATATCAATTTGGTCTAAAGGACAAAATTGATTGCTTAAGGTTTGGTGGATATTATGTTGTTTGTATTTTACTTCTGTTATTTGTGATTTAACTTGCTCAAGTTTTACCTGGTTGAACTCACTAGAACTGCTATAGCGACGAAATTGTTCTTGCAGCTGTTGATATTGTATTGACAGTTCTCTGTCAAGTTTGATTCTTGCTTGCTCAAAAGTTAAACCTATTTTGCAGTATTGTGCGTACATCGGGTAGCTTTCGCCAGGAAGTTCCCGCAATTGATACAGGAAAACGACCAACTGAACAAGTAGAGATGTCACAATCGCTATCACAGCCGGAAAAACTTTCAGGCGACCCTTAAGTTCTCGTAACAATTGTGGATTCCAATCGCCGAGTTTTTCTATAAAGTTGATTATCATTTGAAAGAAACTCCACAATTAAGTGAATCAATTTGCATCAAAGTTCGTCGTTTAGACGCTTCAAACAGCGCGTCTCTACAAATGACTAATGACTCATCAAGATGCTTGCTTATGACCTAGTTTGAGGAAAATTGTTTCTAGGTCTTCTTGGGTACAGTGAAAATCAGTCAGAGGAACACCAGCTTTAACAAGCGATCGCAACAAATCTGCACAATCTTCCTGTTTTCCAGAAAAATTTACGCGCACACTATTTTTTGTAGACATCACCTCCCACTCTTCCACGAAAGGATTATTTTTGAGTTCGCCTAAAAGTTCGTCTAACTTCCCTAAAGTCGATATGACAATTTGCTGGCGCGCAAGACGCTGGTAGAGTTGTTGTAGAGATGCACTTTCTACCAAGAAACCGAGTTCCATAATTCCCACTGAGGTACACAGTTCTGCCAAATCACTGAGAACGTGCGAGGAAATTAATATTGTCATCCCTGCTTCTTGCAACACTTTGATGATTTCACGAAACTGCATCCTGGCGATTGGATCTAATCCTGAAACTGGTTCATCCAGCAGCAAGACAATGGGTTCGTGGATAATTGTTCGCGCCAAACACAAACGCTGTTTCATTCCTCGCGATAGGGTGGAAATCAAGCTATTGCGTTTATTACCGAGTTGTATGAGTTCTAAAACTTCGTGTAGGCGTTGAGTGCGGCGTGGTTCTCGTAATTTATAAAGTCGGGCAAAATAATCTAGGTAATCCCAGACTGTGAGTTCGTCGTACAGCGGATAGTCATCGGGTAAGTAGCCTAGACGACGCTTGAGGGTGGGGTTGGTTTTGTCGCGTCGTAGGCGATCGCCATTAATATAAATCTCACCCGTAGTTGGTTCCTCAGCAGCAGCCAACATCCGCATGAGAGTCGTTTTCCCTGCACCATTTGGACCAATCAGTCCGTAAACTTCACCCGCTTCTATTTCTAAATCAATATCATTAACGGCAACGTGTCTGTCAAATTGCTTCGTCAGTCCACAGGTGCGAATTGCCAATTCTTTTGTCATAGCTACTGGTGCGGTTTGGAATTATACTGAGTTGCATTCAGTCATCTAGACTGAAATTTTAACGCGCACGACACTGTCAACACCCCTGCCCTACGGTGAGGGGGCTTAAGCGCCTCAAACCGATAGGATTAGTTGACCAGACTAAGTACCTTGAGTACTACGTTAACGGCAAGTGTTCAAGTCCTACCTCGGAATGCGTAGCCAGTTCCAAGCTCTAGAAATCAGGGATTAAACAGGTTTAAAGGGTTAAGCCAGTGTCTTTGATATAGTTACCGACCGTTAACATTGTCGAGGCTAACATTACTCCCGCGAGGGAAGGCTCGAATGAGCAAACCGTTATGCGTACAGGTGAGTCCAGTCCTGAAGGAGGGTTTCCCTCCGCAGGGAACTGGCTCTCCCGTTGGGGTGAAAGATTTGAGATGGTAATTGTCCCGTCGAAAGTACATTACAAAAGTACACCGAGTCAAGTAACCCCAAGGCGGTAATGGATCGTAAAAAATGTAAAGCCGTCCTAGAAGGACGGGGTTTCTACCCACAGTTTTCGATGACATAGAGAACTGTCCACATCTAGCGCGTCTGGTAGCCTACCCTGTTTGTTTTGCTGTGATTGTTCAATAACAGTCAGCGTAGCTTCTGGCTACAGTATTTGTCAGGCTTGTTTCGGAAATTGAAACTAGTTTTAATGAAAACTTGATTTTCCTACTAGGCTTTGCAGATTTTTTACTTTAAATATATATAAATTTATATCTATAAATTTTTGTTTAGAATTAAGCAAAATAATCCCCTTCCATGCCGAACTTGGAAGGGAATGATCTCAAAAACTATTTGAAAACTTAAATTTTGAATTTATTGCCGCAGTATTAATATGCGACAGGTGGCGTTAAGAGAGTACCCTGACTTCCATTATGAGATACTTCACTAATCGCATAGCGGTGTTCGGGAGCAGGATAGCCAGCTTGACCAAAGGTTTCGCTGATGGCTTTGTTAGTGTCGAAATACACCTGCCAGTAGTGTTCATTATTCGTGTATGGACGTACTGCTAGTACGGTTCCCGCCAAGTTAAACTCCAGAATATCTACCTCTGGTGCTGGATTTGTGATAACGTTAGGAATTTCGCTAATTCTGGCTTTCAAAAGGCGAATGGCATCGTTGTGATCCACACGATGGTGGAGTTGGGCAACGAGGTCAACGCGACGGTAAGAATTGGCTGAAAAGTTTTGGATGTTGTCTGCAAATATCTTGTTATTGCCGACAATCGTCAAGATGTTATCGAGCGTATTAATCGAAGTTGTGAACAGTCCAATTTCTGTAACCGTACCTGTGACACCTGCAGCTGTAATGAAATCACCAACTTTAAACGGTCGAAAGATAACTAAAAACGCACCTGCTGCAAAGTTTGCCAGTAGTCCACCCCATGCGGCACCAATAGCTATGCCAGCAGCAGCTAATAATGCTGCAAACGAGGTTGTTTCAATCCCAAAAAAGCCGAGAAGTGCAACAACAAGAACGATTCTTAGCGTGACGCCAATGATATTGAGAAGATAGCTAACGATTGTCGCATCAACATGCTGGCTTCTGAAACCACGTCGTACTAGCCTTAATGCAAAGTCAATCAATTTTTGACCGACGATCCATAAGGCGATCGCACCTAGAAGCTTTAGTCCAAATTCAGTTAACAGTTGGATAGCAACCTGGCTGATCTTATTGAGCTCCATAAACTTTTCTCTGCTTGAGAGGTTATAACAAACATACAAGGAAATAACCCAAAGATTGCGTATAAATACTTTTTTTTTATTTTCCTGATAGCCTGTACTGCAACAAAGCATTTACAAACAGCCTCTCAATTTCTGCAGCAAGTGACAAAAAGCGCCCCAAAAAGCGGAGCGCTTAACACCATTCACACGCGAGCATCAACAAACTTGAATTGCGTCATGCCTCTATCAAGGCTTTCAATTTGTCACTAAAAAAACCTGTTTTAGTTTTTGCCTTGCCTGGATCGGCTAATTAATCCAAATAACAGCCATCCAACCTAATCCGTAGTTTCATCACCAGGGCGATACCCGAATAATTCTACATGAGTCTTATAAACAAACCAGGTTTGCTTGGCTTCACCCTGCTTGGTTGGAATTGGGTCGTTGAATGTGACTTTCCAATAGTCCCTTAGATATTCAGACTCATCAGATCTTTGGTCATTATTTTCATAAAGCTCAACAGACAAAACCGAAAATTCGCTACCTTTCTCTAGAGATTCAGTTTGTTGGTCGTTTGGCAGTTCAGATGCTTGTCGTCTCCAGTCTTGCTTGAAAGTCGTACCGTCATTTATGACCTTTAAAATACTGCTGCTATTAACGATAGCTGGATTAACAGATTTATTTGTTAAATCACCTAGGCTAGGAGTTGTCATGTTCTTGCTTCCTTAATTCTTGGCTTCAAAACCGTAGATACACATCCGCACACACGGCTTAGTTGATTTAACTTTAGACAGCAAATGTCAAGAACTTGGAAACATTGGTTGTGTCGCAAAAATTTGTTGAAGTTTGATATACATTTTGAATTCCAAAAACCGCTCATTGGTAGTGCAGCCATTGACGCTACGGGCAAACCTCTGCCAGCTGCCAGAGTACTTGCCACCAACAGTATCGCTTCCTGCACTACTCGGTTTTACTACGAGCTTGTCGCGCTTGTTCGGCAGACTGCCGCATCTCCTTCAAAATCTCCTCTTGCTCCAGTTGAGCCAGTCGCGCTTGTTCAGCAGCCTGTCGCGCTTGTTCAGCAGCCTGTCGCGCTTGTTCAGCAGCCTGCCTGATTTCTTCTGCAGCGTGTCGCGCTTGTTCACTAGCCTGCCTAATTTCTTCTGCAGCCAGTCGCGCTTGTTCCCTAGCCTGCCTAATTTCTTCTGCAGCGTGTCGCGCTTGTTCAGTACCCTGTCGCTGCTTCTCCTCTGAGTGCCTGTCTTCTTCAGCAGACTGCCGCTGCTCTTCTGAAGTTTGCCGCTGCTCTTCTGAGATTTGCCGTTGCTCCTCCTGCGCCTGTTGCTGTCGAGCCTGAACTTTCCACTCCGCCGCCTCCTCTTGCCTCTCCTGCTCGGGCGAGTCCAGATTATCACGCACGTGTTTACTCATTTCCTTGGCGTTCCTTAATCTTTTATATCAAGTCATTTGAATTACATAATAATAAAATCGCCCCACGCCGCAAAGCGGCGTGGGGCGTAGGGGAATTGTGAGTGATTCACGTACTCCTGTCAATTCATTTAATTTCTTGACAGGAGTACTTCGGGGCTATCTGCCTCCCGCGTTATTTTAGGTATGATATTTAATCTGCAAGATTTTCTGCGCGATTAAACATTTACCCAGCTAAAACGAAACTATGGCACAGCAATACCGCATTACCCTACTCCCTGGCGATGGCATTGGACCCGAAATTATGGCAGTGGCGGTAGACGTGCTGAAAGTCGTAGGGAAGAAGTTTGATATTCAGTTTGAATTCACTGAAGCACTCATCGGTGGTGCAGCTATCGATGCTACAGGCGAACCCCTACCAGCCGCCTCTTTAGATATATGCCGCAATAGCGATGCTGTCTTATTAGCGGCGATTGGCGGTTACAAGTGGGATTCTCTGCCATCTCATTTACGCCCGGAAGCAGGTTTGTTAGGACTGCGTGCGGGGTTGGGTTTATTTGCCAATTTGCGCCCAGCGAAAATATTGCCCCAGTTAATTGATGCTTCTTCCTTGAAACGCGAAGTTGTGGAAGGCGTTGATATTTTGGTGGTGCGCGAACTCACGGGTGGAATTTACTTTGGCAAGCCCAAGGGCATTTTTGAAACAGAAACTGGTGAAAAGCGCGGTGTGAATACGATGGCTTACACCGAATCAGAAATTGAGCGCATTGGACGGGTGGCGTTTGAAGCTGCACGCAAACGCGGAGGGAAACTTTGTTCTGTGGATAAGGCGAATGTGTTGGAAGTTTCTCAGTTGTGGCGCGATCGCATCATCAAACTTGCCCAAGAGTTTCCGGATGTGGAACTCTCTCATATGTATGTAGATAATGCAGCCATGCAGTTATTACGCGCTCCCAAGCAGTTCGATACGATCGTCACGGGTAACTTGTTTGGCGATATTCTCTCGGATGCGGCTGCTATGCTGACTGGCAGTATTGGGATGTTACCCTCGGCGAGTTTGGGTGCTTCTAATCCAGGAGTGTTTGAACCCGTCCACGGTTCCGCCCCAGATATTGCTCTTCAGGATAAGGCAAATCCTTTAGCACAAGTTTTGAGTGCCGCTATGATGCTTCGATATGGTTTGAACGAACCAACTGCAGCAGATGACATTGAACAAGGAGTGTTACAAGTTTTACAAAGAGGCGATCGCACTGGAGATATAATGTCTCCGGGCATGAACCTTCTGGGTTGCCGTGCTATGGGCGAGGCACTTATTCAAGTCCTCGAAGCCGAATAATTGCCTAGGCTCAAACCGACAATTTTGGCAACATTTGCTGAAACTTTTCGGATAAACTATTAACACAAACCTACAACAAGATTCAGTGAGTGGTGTACGCTTTAAAACAAGGACAAGCAAACTATACCAACCCCAAAAATCAGCCACCTTTGATTGATCCTGCCGTCATCAGAGCCGCTGGTCAGATTTATCACATTTACTGTGAGGTACATCCCGAAATGACTGGGCAACCTTCAGGAGTCGCAATTAACCGATTTAACCACCGAGGTAAGGTGATTTTTACCAATCAACCAGTCCTCTTGCCAGAAGAATGTTTCGTGCAGTTGAATCAAATTGAATCGTATATGTATTAAGTCACAAGTCATGAGTCATGAGTCAGTGTTATAACCTTTGAGCAAAGGACAAATGACAAAGGACAATTGACTTAATGGACACCTTGATCATAGTCCAGGCAAGTGTCATAGTTTTCACCCTAGGAGCTTCTATTGGTAGCTTCATAAATGTTGTCGTTTATCGTTTACCAGCTAAGCTATCGATTCTTTTTCCGCCTTCTCGCTGTCCCCATTGCTTAAACCAGCTCAAACCCTACGATAATGTCCCAGTGTTGGGATGGCTATGGTTAAGAGGGCGTTGCCGTTATTGTAAAAATAAAATCTCTATCCGTTACCCTGTGGTAGAAGGGGTAACGGGTATTATTTTTTTACTAATTTTTTGGATATTGAAATTTTCGCTCTCTACAATAGGGTACTGGGCGTTTTGCAGTTGGTTATTAGCGCTATCGCTGATAGATATAGATACAATGACATTACCCAACCCGTTGACTAAGTCGGGTTTGGTCATGGGAATTGTTTTTCAGATGGTTTATGGTTTTTTATTAGAAGCGAGTTGGCTAGGATTGGTAGCTCATTTCAAGATAGCGATTGTAGGAGCAGTGCTGGGGTTATGGCTGTTTGATGCGATTAGAATCATTGGTTCAATTGTGTTAGGCAAAACTGCTATGGGTGCAGGAGACGCCAAATTAGCAGCCATGATGGGAGCATGGCTAGGATGGAAGTATTTGCTTGTTGCTAGTTTTCTTGCTTGTGTGGTGGGAGCGATCGTAGGTGGAGGTAGTATGATACTATCGCCTCAAAAATGGGGACAAAAGATACCTTTTGGTCCTTTTCTTGCTTTAGGAGCAGTTATTGCTTTATTTGGCGGCGAGGCTATTTTGTCTTCTTACCTGCGCTTATTTTTCCCAACCAGTTGACACAGAAGAAGACAACCCAACAAATCACTTCCTCATCCCCCTCATCTGTTCGATTCCCCGCTACACTATAACTGTAAATTTCATCACCCCATCTATCTTTCAGCTTTTGGTAATATCAACATAGTGACTTGGATCACTCTCTTAACAACAAGTACTCGTTGGCAAGCAGAATTAATGCAACAACTGCTTGCCTCTCATGATATACCAACAAAAATTATTGATTTGGGGGTGAAATCGTATTTGGGGGCTGGGACTCCAGCAGCTTTGCAAGTACGTTTACTAGACAAGTGGACTGCATTACTCCTTTTAAGTCCCCCAGAAGACGAGCAAGAGACTTGAATTCGTTTACGTATTTTCGTTAAGCTGGCAACCAAAGATGTATACAGAAGGTCTGATTTGCTTATAAGAGGAATTTGAATAAGTAGTTATGAGTTATGAGTCATTAGTCCTTAGTATGGACAAAGGACTAATGATAAAAGAATAAAGACAACAAAGGGGCTTGACCTCTTTTGGACATACTATCCACTCAAATAAAATACAAATGGCGAACAACGAAGAATCACGCGGTTTAAAATCTCTGTTAGATTGGTTTGCAAATCGACGCAAATCAGGATCTACCATCCTAGAACGTCAAGAACGTGAAATTGCTGATGGGCTGTGGCATAAATGTTCTAACTGTGGTGTATTGACATATACCAAAGACCTGAGAGCGAACCAAATGGTTTGCGTGGAGTGTGGACATCATAATCGAGTTGATAGCGATGAGCGCATCCGTCAATTGATTGATGCAAACAGTTGGAGAGCGATGGATGAGCAATTGCGTCCCACCGATCCACTGCAATTTCGCGATCGCAAAGCCTATAGCGATCGCCTGCGGGAAATGCAGGACAAGCTTGATTTAGTAGACGCCGTTAAAACTGGTTTGGGTCAAATAGACGGTTTACCTATTGCTCTTGGCGTCATGGACTTCCGCTTCATGGGTGGAAGCATGGGTTCTGTTGTGGGAGAAAAACTTACTCGCCTGATTGAGCAAGCTACTCAGCGAAGATATCCTGTGGTTATTGTTTGTACCTCTGGTGGAGCGAGGATGCAAGAAGGAATGCTCTCGCTGATGCAAATGGCGAAAATTTCAGGAGCTTTGCAACGTCATCGGGAAGAGCGGTTACTGTACATCCCCGTTTTGACGAACCCCACCACAGGTGGTGTGACGGCTAGTTTTGCCATGTTGGGCGATATCATCTTGGCAGAACCGAAAGCTACCATTGGTTTTGCTGGTCGGCGAGTGATTGAGCAAACCCTACGGGAAAAACTGCCAGAGGATTTTCAAAGTGCGGAAGATTTGCTAAAGCACGGTTTTGTCGATGATATTGTGCCTCGTACTCAGCTAAAGAAAACTCTAGCACAGTTGATTGCTTTGCACCAGCCACCGGCACCAACGACAACTCATAATATGGTCGTTTGGGAGACAAGAAGTTTGAGTTCTACCGTTGCAGAGTAACGGCAGATGGGGGGGTGGGGAGAAAAGGGAAAAGTTTGTACGGACACAGCAATGGTCATACGTGTCAACAATCATGTTCAAACCTTTATCCCACGTTGGTTAACCCCACACGCCAGTCGCCTAGGTCGGGAAACCCTCCAAAGGGCGCTGGCTCCCCTTAATCCCCTCCCCGCAAGCGGGGAGGGGCGGTTTTGGCGCTCTTACAAACCGGGGTGGGGTTAAATGAAGCGTTCACACCCCATCACCGCTATTTCACTGTTTAGGGCAACTGGTAGGAGTAGACCTCAAAGCATTGGCATTAGATGCATGGGAGATAATGTCCACAGACGCTGACACCAGCGATTGCCCAGAGGGCAGTGGCTTTGCCAATCGCAATCCCTAAGAACCAACCCAAACTATTACTCATCTTGGACATTGCACCCTTCAGCAGTTGGTAGCAGTTGTACCTTTTTTCAGTCAACCACAATTAGTGAACGTCAGGTTTATACATACTTCTTGACTTCAGGAGTGCAAGCTTTATGCAACTGCAGTATTCGCCCCTCCTCGCTTGCGGGGAGGGGTTGGGGGTGGGGTCAAACCAACGTCGAATCAATTGGTTAAACGTGATTGTTGACACGTATAAGCAATGCTGTGCCCCTACCATGCGGTTTGTAGTGTATGCAAATGCAAACCGCTATAGATTCAATCAAGAACCTGTGTACTCTAATCGCTACTAAGCGGGAATTTTACGCAAAGCTTTATTAATCTTTACAAAACTTTTTAAATCTTATAAGTCATTTGACGTACATATGACATCAACTACCAATAAGTCACTGTATGTCTGCCAACCAGGCTAATGTCTAACTCTCAACTACCTTTCTGCGAAATATCGAGAGACTTTGTACCATCTGGGTGAAAGATTGTCTTCCCGGTTCTTGGACAAACATCAGCGGGACAAGCGCTGCAAGTCGGAATACGGCAGAGACTGCGAACAATCCTGCTAAGCCTCCAAAGGAAGGATTTTCTGCGACGAAACCGCCTATGGTGGTACCTAGAGCACCACTCACCCCGCCAACTGCAGCAGTAGTCGCGAAATAGATGGATTTATTTTTAACTGGTGTCACCTCTATGTGCAGATTGTTGTTGCACAAGTCAAGTGCTGCCCAGTTACCTCCAATAAAGATGTGTATCAGCGGCAACCACAGCCACAAATCCCACGAATCAATAAGGTTAGCACCAATCGCCAGCCATAGCACCGGTACGCTTGCAGCCACCATCCCTATAACAAGCAAAATTGGACGATTGCCGATTTTGTCTGCTAACCTGCCCCAAATGATGAGCATCAGCAGATTCGCCCCCGCTTGAAGGCTACCATAGAAAGTTACCCAGCTTACCTCTAAATTGAGCGTGCCCAGCATATACATGTTGAAGAAGGGGAGGCTGAGGTTAGCAGCAAACATCCACGAGCTGAAATACAGCAGAAACTTTAAAAAGTTAGAGTTCTTCCAGATGCTGTCTTCAGCAGTTGCAGCATTATTTGCATCATCAGAAACTGCCTTTTGGGCAGAAGATTTCATGGCAGCAGCGTTTTGCTCCTGTGGGTTCACATCCACTTGGAAGTACTGACACCCCAAGCTTATCATCCCTGAGATGACACCCACAAACAGCACCACGCCATAACCTTGTAGAGTCCCACCGGGCCATTTCGAGACAGCTAGACCCGCTAAAGGTACACAAACCAAATTGGTTAGGCTAGCCAGACTGTTACGTAATCCGAAATACCGCCCCCGCAATCGCCGAGGTACGAGGGTTGCCATCCACGACAGCCATGATGAACTATCGAATGCTGCCGTTAGATTGGTTAACAAGACAATCACCAGCACCAGCATCACCACTTGGTGAGAATTAATCCGTCCTAAGCTTAGGGCTGCAATGCCAATGACTAGAAGTAGCCAGAGTAACCGACTAGTCCCGTTTGTCAACAAGGAATACCGAAAGCGACTGGTTGTGCGTTCTGACAGGTAAGCACCCAAAGGCTGGATGAGATTTACTATCATCGCGATAGAAGACAGCATCCCAAAAACCACGGGACTGGCATCTAACTCTACCAGGAAATTACTGAGCAAAATCCCGCTACAAGTAATATTCATAAACGTTGCGAACACAGCATCCACGGTTGAAGCTTTTAGGCTGGTGCGAATACCATCCTTAGAGAGCCGTGGGCTGAGTTTTGAGGTAGGAGAGGGTGCTGTTTGGGAAACTGTAATCTGGGTTATTTCAGAAGCAGTCATTTCAAGTGAAATAGAATCCATAATTTACATCTACAGGTAGATGAAACATCTCTAACTGTGTGGGTAATCGTTTGTTATTCTAACTTGCATTTCTCAACAAAAATTTAGATAACAAAGAAATTTCATCCTAAGCTACAAAAACAGTATGTAAAGTGACAGAATTTTTATCTAGCCGTGATGCGAACTAAATTGTTGAAATTTTTGGGACTGTTAGTAGCGATCGCCCTCTCGGTGATTGCTTGTCACAACCTACCCAATCCTAGCGTCTCACCACCAACTCCTGTAATCATCAAACTTGGTGGTTGGATAGCTAGCCCAGCAGAGCAAAAACTCTTGAAACAGGTATTACAAGACTTTGAAGCACAGCACCCAGGTATCAAAGTCAGACATGAGGTCATCAACGACCAATACATGGATGTCATTAAAACCCGTTTAGTTGGTGAAGCTGCACCGGATGTCTTCTATTTAGATGTTTTTGAGGCTCCTTTCTTCATGAGCCAGAATGTTTTAGAACCACTCGATGCATATATTACCTCCGAATTTGACCTAGCTGATTTTGAGCAAAGGCTACTCAATAGCTTCAAGTACGGTAATCATATTTATGGTCTGCCCAAGGACTATTCCACACTTGCTCTGTTTTACAACAAAAAAGCTTTTGCTGCTGTAGGGTTAACCACACCTCCAAAAACTTGGGAGGAATTACGCACCTACTCACAGAAGTTGACCGTAGACCATAACCGAGATGGCAGAATTGACCAATATGGCTTCGGGGAAATCCCTGAATTAGCGCGTCAAGCTTACAAAATCAAAGCTTTTGGTGGGCAACTTGTAGACCAGAATGGTTATGCAGCCTTTGCCAGTGATGCCGGATTGCAAGGATTACAGTTGGCGGTAGATCAGTATCAAAAAGACCGTTCCTCCGCTCAAAAATCTGATGTTGGAACAAACTCAGGCAGCGAAATGTTTGGTCAAGGTAAAGTCGCAATGGTGATTGAGGGCAATTGGGCAATTCCCTACCTAACGGAAACCTTTCCCAATCTGGAGTTTGCAACCGCAGAATTACCTAGCATTAATAATAAGAAAGGCACTATGGTATTCACTGTCGCCTACGTGATGAACAAACAAACCCAACACAAAGCCGAAGCCTGGAAGCTGATTTCTTATCTTACAGGTAAAGAAGGTATGACAAAGTGGACGAAAACAGGGTTTGCTTTGCCATCGCGTAAATCTGTGGCTCAGAAATTAGGTTATGACCAAGATTCCCTACGGGCTGCACTTGTGGCAGGGGTAGATTATGCTATGCCTTGGCAAGCAGGTGAGTATCCAGCGGCGATTATAAACAATTTTGACAACCAGTTTGTCAGTGCCTTGCTGGGACAGCAACCACTACGACAGGCAATGCAGCAAGCGCAGGATGAGGCAAATGAACTGATAAAGGCGATCGCCTCTGGCGGGCACTTTGTGCCATCGCTATGGAGTAAATATGAGTGAGTGGTACAAACAAGACCTCGCGTTTATTCATGATGTCGGTTTCGGTGATTGGGCGCTCAAATCTGCTTCGGGCATTTTGGAAATCCTAAACCGTAGTCAAATACCGGAAGGTCTAATAGTAGAATTGGGGTGCGGAAGCGGATTATCGGCTCAAGAATTTACAAAGGCTCATTACAAAGTTCTGGGAATCGATATCTCACAGTCAATGATTGAAATTGCACGAACAAGAGTACCAGATGCCGAGTTTCGGGTCGAATCGCTGTTCAAAGTTGAGATTCCGCCATGCAATGCTGTCATTTCTCTGAGTGAATGTCTCAACTACCTGTTTGATCCAGACAACAATAGCCAAACGCTTGTTCAACTCTTCTACCGCATCTATAACGCGTTAACTCCTGGAGGTGTCTTCATCTTCGATATTGCAGAACCGGGACAAGTGACACCAGGAAGCCCAAGCAAGAACTTTACCGAAGGAGAGGACTGGGTAGTACTCGTTGACAAAGAAGAAAATCCAGAGAGCAAAATACTAACTCGTCGAATCATCACCTTTCGCAAGGTGGGTGAACATTACAGACGAGATGACGAAGTCCACCGTCAGCAGTTATACAAAGCGGCAGATGTGACAGCAAAGCTTCGTCAAGTAGGCTTTGAGGTTGAAACAACCCAGAGTTATGGTCAATTCCATCTACCCAAGGCTCATATAGCATTCATTGCATACAAACCAGCTTGAGGGACTAGTTGGTCTATGTAGAGACGTTGCATGCAACGTCTCTACAACGCATGCAACGTCTCTACAACCCGCTTGCTACAGTTTTGCGCTTACGCTTGTGCAAAGTTCTCAGCCCTAAAGCACCAAACGCGACTATACCTATTACAGCACTCGGTTCGGGAACTTTTGCTTTTGGATCAACCCGCAAAACTTGCCCAACTCCCGGGCGATCGCCTTTATTTGCCACATATACAGCACCATCAGGACCAACTGTCAAGGCTGTGGCAGACTCCAAACCATTCCCACTGAGCAGAGTTGTACGAGTCCCATCAGGGGCGATTTGGATAAGAGATGCATCTGCAACACCTGACCACTGAGGTGCATTGGAATATTGTACGGTATACAAATTGCCTTGGGCATCGAATTCTAAATCAGAGAGTTGCGTAAAGCCATCAGCGTAGACTGTGACTTCACCATCAGATCCAACTCGAAAGATCCGCGCTTCACCTACTGGGAAAGGAAAACCAGTGTATTCGCTGACGTACAAAGCACCATCAGGACCAAATGCGGCACCTGTAGGGACTGATTGAATTTCCACTTCCTCCGGTATTTGGTCAGGTGGTGGCGCGTCAGGAGGTAGCACCTGTCCAGGTCCAGGAGTTGGGAAGACAGGATTCGTTATCTTTTGCTTGGGAAGCACAGTAAAAGTCTTCAAATTACTGCCATCAAGTCCCACAGTTAAAATGTCATTGGCAGCTGCATCCACTACATAAGCAGTATTACCCTTAATTGCAAGAGCATAGGGGTTACTAGCTATTTCACCACTCGTGTCAAGTACAGCCTCCCCATCAGCATTATTAGCCAATTCATATCTTGCAAAATCACCAAGACTTGTCAACGAACCGGTGTTGAAATCGACTTTGTAGAGCTGTCCCCAACTTGGGGAATTTTCTGGAAAATCCCGGATGGTGGGATTACCACCGTATCCAATCAGAAGATAAGGATTTCCTGCTGCATCAAATTGTATGTCCTGAGGACCTTCACCTGTAGCACCAACAGGTCTTAATGCGACAGACGGTAGCCCTGTCAGTATACGTTCTTGCTTACCGTCCTTAACTCTTGTCACCGCACCACTGGTACCAACACATGAATCAAGACCCTCCAAACTAGGTCCTGGAATGCATCGCCCATCTCCTCCTACACCTGACTCTGTGATGTAGAGACTACCATCAGGACCAAAGTTCAGACCTCGTACATTATCAAGACCGTCAGCAACGACACTAAACGATGCAGCTGTTGCTGGTTTCGTTCCAAAAACAGCAGCAAAACAAAAAGTAAAAGCTGCAAAGCTAAAAGCTGATTTAGAAAGTAGAGATAAACGCATACGGCAATCAGGCGTCAGAATTATAGGTCGCTTTTTAACTGACTGAAAAAAACATCTACCGTAAGGATGGCAATGCGTACCAACCTCATACAGAGGCTTATTGTTTGAATATGAAAATTGTGTTTAGAAACTCTGTATTTTTAGTAACAGCGTATAGAATCCTGAAAGCCGAATGCAATGAATAATCTTTTGATAGGCTTGACATTTCTTTCAGTTTTGTTTTAGTCAAGCCTGGTTAAACTGCAACTGAATTGATACACAAGCAGTTATGTAATGCTCGTTGAGTGGGCATTGTCCATAGTTTACCTACATCTATCTGCGTTTGCGCGCTAAAAGCGAACCTACTCCTAAAGCACCAAACCCTAGTATGCCCAATGCAGAACTTGATTCAGGAACTTTTGCTTTTGGATCTATCCTCAGAACTTGTCCAACTTTAGGGCGATCGCCTTTACTGGAAACATAAACTGCACCATCAGGACCTATAGTCAGAGCAGTAGCCGACTCTAATCCATTACCACTAAGGAGAGTTCTACGAGTTCCATCAGGAGCTATTTGGATCAATGAACCATCGAAATTCCCCTTATAAAATGCCTCATTGGCAAATTGTAAGGCATACAAATTGCCTTCAGTATCGAAAGCCAAGTCAGTGAGTTGCGTAAAGCCATCAGCATAAACTGTTGCTTTACCATCTTCTCTAACACGAAAGATATTTGCTTTACCTTCTGGGATAGGAACACCTGTTAATTGGCTGATATATAAAGCCTTATCCGGACCAATTGCGACACCTGTGGGTACTGCTTGATATTTAATCTCTTGCGTGGGAGTAGTTATGGTTTGATCGGGAAACTCAACAAGCGTCTTTAAATTACTACCATCAAGGTTTACACTTAAAACCTCGTTCCTATTTGCATTTGCAATATAAGCAGTATCACCCTCAATTGTAAAAGAGTAAGGATTGCTACCTACAGCACCATTAGGTAAAAGCACAGTCGGATCTTTGGCGAATTCATAGCTGGAAATATCCGCAATACTTGTCAACGCACCGGTGTTAAAGTCAACCTTATATAGCTCTCCAAAATTCGGAGAATTTAAGGGTGTATTGTTGTAATTTACACCACTAGAAAGACCAATGAGAAGGTAAGCATTTCCAGCTGCATCAAATTGGATGTCATTAGCGCCAATTCCCTGACCGCCAGTGGGTGATATTGCCCAAGACGGCAAATTTGTAATCACACGTTCTTGCTTACCGTCCTTAATTCTTGTTACAGCACCACTTATACCAACACAAGCTTGCCGATCTGGCATAGTAAATGATGTACTGCAAAACTGATCTCCCCCTACACCCGCTTCAGTGATGTAGAGACTACCATCAGGACCAAAGCTAAGACCCCTGACGTTATCAAGACCGTCGGCAATTACACTAACCATCGTAGCAGCAGCTGGTTTTGTTTCAGAAATAACAGCAAAACAAAAAGTAAGAGCTGCAAAGCTAAAAGCTGATTTCTTCAGAAAAGACATAAATAATTATAAATCAAGAATACGTTGATTCTTGATTCGATAAATTGTGCATTTGTGCAAAAGGCTATAAAATATCACTACTCAATTACAATGAGAAATCTTTTGATGAGCTTGATATTTCTTTAGCTATTATTTTTATTTAGATTTGTTTAAATTTATCAAGACTAATACATTTATATGCCTATTAGTTAGAGTGCTTTTTCTCAACAAACTTTTACTTTTCAAGAAAAATAAGAATATTTCCTATTTTTGGTTAATAATTATTTCTACCAATTTAATGTGAAGCTGCACTAAATAAATAACCTCCATTCTTGGCGCTCTTGGCGTCTTAGCGGTTCGTTTTTTAATATTATATGCATCTTCATAAAGAATTGGTATTAGTTAGTTTTTATAAAAATAAAAATAGATATAAAGGATAACTATCTATTTGTTAAATAATACTATATTTGTGTTTAAACTTATTAATAATGAAACAAAATAAATAATTGTTCAATATTAGACAAGTAGGATTGTAGGAGCACAGCATTGCTATGCCCCTACCCGTAATCTACGCAACACCAGAACCGCTAGAAATTGAAAAATACTAGCTTGAAAACCTGCTCTATAGTTTGGTAATCAATACATTCCTCTCACGAGTTACGATAAATAATCATGCAGCAGCGATCGCTACAGCTATGTTGGTGCAGGATAAGTTCGGAGGTGCATTTGTGATTGAAACTAGAAGGCGACGGAGAAACGCCAAGTCAAACATAACAGAAGACTTGGCTGGGTATCTGTTTATGACGCCAACCATATTGGTGTTAGGTACGTTTGTAGTGCTACCCATTCTCTGGGCTGTTTTTCTTTCCTTCCACAAAGTTCAACTTCTTGGCAGTATTAAGTACGAATTTATTGGCTTTCGCAACTTCACGCGACTAGTTGAAGATGAACGGGTTTGGATTGCTTTACGAAATACAGCACAATACGTTGCAATTGTGGTGCCAAGCCAAACAGTTCTAGCTTTAATTCTGGCTGTGACGTTAAATTCTGGCATTCGCGGGAAAAACTGGTGGCGTATCCTTTACTTTTTGCCGACAGTCACCTCTTCAGCCGTCCTGACGCTGATTTTCATGTGGATTTACAACACCAATGGGTTGCTGAATGATTTTCTCGCTTTTGTAGGGCTACCTACTTACAACTGGTTGGGAGATCCAGCAGTTGCGCTTAAAGGCATCATGCTCATGAATATTTGGTCAACTGCACCGTTTTATATGGTGATTTACCTAGCGGCGTTACAGGACATTCCTCGTTCACTCTACGAAGCAGCAGAGTTGGATGGGGCAAATGGTTGGCAACAGTTTGTCCATATTACTATTCCCATGCTCAGACCTGTGACCTTTTTTGTGATAACGATGGGAGTGATTGGTACATTTCAGCTATTTGACCAATCTTACATTTTTTCTAACGGCACTGGCGGACCAAACAACGCCACTCTAACCGTAGTTTTACTGATATACCAAGCTGTATTTCGTAACTTGCAGATGGGTTATGCGGCGGCGATCGCCTTTTTGCTGGCAGCAGTTATTATTGTTGTCACTGTGGTTCAACGCCGATTTTTTGGAGGCGAAAAAATTTAATACAAACTTCTTACTCCCTTCCCGCCAGAAGAATACCTATTTTTTAACCGCAGAGGCGCAGAGGACACAGAGACAGGAGTAAATCACTATAGGCTATAGGTAATCTTAGACCACCGAAGAGAGTAGCTTAAAGCTGTTTATTTTTAATGGAGTCAAAAATGTTATTAGAACTGAAGCGATTAGAAGTCCCACCAGGACAGAAAGTACTGTTAAGAGATGTGAGTTGGCAAGAATTTGAAGCCATTCTAGAAGAATTAGGAGAACATCGTGCCGCCAGGGTAGCCTATGAAAATGGAATGCTGGAAATTATGACACCATTACCTGAGCATGAAATTAATAAAGTCTTTATTAGTAACTTTGTAGAAATTCTCCTTGAAGAACTAGATATTGAATTTTTGCCTTTAGGTTCTACAACTTTTAAAAATCAATTAATGAACAAAGGCATCGAACCTGACAACTGTTTTTATATCCAAAATGAAGCAGTCGTTCGAGGCAGAGACAGACTCGACTTAACAGTAGACCCGCCCCCAGATTTAGCGCTAGAAATTGATGTATCTTCCCGTACTCACCCTAGTATCTATGAAGCATTAGCAGTACCCGAATTGTGGCGCTTTGAAAAAAGCAAATTACAAATTAATGTTTTGCAAAACGGTAAATATATTGAGTCTACGTCTAGCCCAACCTTCCCTAATTTTCCCCTCCAGCAAGTCATTCCTGAATATCTCCAGCAGTGCAAAACTGTGGGTAGAAACAAGACCATGAGAGCTTTTCGAGCTTGGGTGAGAGAAATTATGAGCAAAAATATTTAAGGTGTGTTTATGTTGTTGAACACCCTAACTCATCAGTTCTTATCCTTTGAAACTGGGTGATGCTAAGGAGAAACATAACCCTGGACAAACACATCACAAAAATGAAGACACGTCTATTTTTAAGTTGGAAGGCGCTGCTATACATTCTGCTGACATTATATGCAGTTATCACCTTCATTCCCTTTTTGTGGGCGCTTTCAGCATCATTTAAACCACTTTCTGAAATTGTCAGCGGAGAACCTAATTTCTTCCCCAAAAACTTTACTCTCGACAACTACAAACAAATTTTTTTCCAAGAACCGCTGTTTCTCCGCTGGCTGTTCAACAGTGTATTTATTGCCATTAGCGTTACTTTATTAAACTTGTTGTTCAATTCAATGGCAGGTTATGCCTTGGCAAGGCTGCGCTTTAGAGGTAAGCGCTTCTGGTTCTTTCTCATTTTGGCAGTATTGGCAGTACCTGCACAAATAACGCTCATTCCCACATTTTTAATTTTGAAAGCTTTAGGCTGGCTAAATTCTTATCAAGGAATGATTGTCCCTAGCATGGTCAATGCTACTTTCATTTTCATGATGCGGCAGTTTTTCGTAAATTTCCCCAAGGAATTAGAAGAAGCTGCTCAATTGGATGGATTAAATACTTGGGGCATTTTCCGACATATTGTTTTACCTTTAGCAAAACCGGCATTAGCAGCACAGGCAGTTTTTGTATTTATGGGGAGTTGGAATAATTTCTTACTACCTATAGTTATTCTGTTTGACCCAGAAATGTTTACTCTTCCTTTAGGATTGAATACTTTTAAAGGTCAATTTATTAGTTATTGGAACTATATTATGGCGGGTTCAATGGTGTTTACTTTGCCAGCCTTGGCTATTTACGCATTTTTTAATCGGTATTTTATTGAAAGTGTGACGTTTACAGGAGGGAAGGGTTAAGCTATGGAAGATTTATAGCGCTTTTCAAATATTAAACCACAAATCGTAGGGTGGGCATTGCTCATAAAGATGATTTATCTGTGTGCATCTGTGTAGCCTACGGCACGGCTTACGCCTACATCTGTGGTTTTTTTTCATAAACATTAACGAGTGCAGTCTTGTTTAATAAATACAGGGGGAATGTTATGACACAGATTTTAATTACGGGTGCAGGTCCGACTGGTGCAGCACTTGCCTTACTTCTTGTAAAACGCGGTATTGCAGTGACATTGATTGAGGCGGCGAAGGATTTTCATCGAGTGTTTCGCGGCGAAGCGTTAATGCCGAGTGGGTTGGATGCACTTGAGCAAATGGGATTATCCGCGATACTGGAACGTATTCCTCATCGACAGTTCGATGCATGGGAGTTCATTTTTGATGGAAAGCAGTTGTTTCGAGTTGAAGAGCCAATGGGTGCACCTCAACCCTGTACACTGGTGTCGCAACCGCCGTTACTTGAGGCAATGATTAAGGAAGCTCAAGCTTACCCTGGATTTGAATTTATACAAGGTGTTGTTGTAAAAGATTTATTGTGGATCAATAATCGAGTTGCAGGTGTGAAACTGGGCGATGGACGCGAAATTTCCGCTCAACTTGTGATTGGTACAGACGGCCGGAGTTCGGTTGTACGACAACGGGCAGGGTTACAATTGCTGCCTCAGCCAAATAATGTGGATGTTCTCTGGTTCAAACTTGCTGCCAGTCCGAGGTTTGCTGCAGACAATGTATTTTGTTCCATCGTTAATGATGGTCATGTATTTAGCATCTTTCATGGGGCAGAGGAAGGGAAATTACATCTCGCTTGGGCAGTATTTGCAGATGACACAGACGACAAAACCGACTGGAAGCAAGCGAACTGGGCAGAAATTTTTGCATCGCTATCCCCCTCATGGATGGCACAGCATTTCCGTAGCCATGCAGACACCATCGAAACTCCCATTAAGCTATCAGTTGTGGTTGGTCGTTGTCCATGCTGGCACGCGCCAGGAGTGTTGCTTCTAGGTGATGCTGCACACCCAATGTCTCCCGTCCGCGCCCAAGGAATTAATGTCGCATTGCGTGATGTGATTGTCGCCGCTAATCATCTTGTACCCCTGTTTCATACAGGCACTGCACACGAAGAGATTGACGCAGCACTAGCGCGTATTCAAGCAGAACGTGAACCAGAAATTATCCGCATTCAGCAACTCCAAATGGAAGAAGCCGCACAAGGCGAACAACTGCGAAAAAATGCACTGATGCGTTGGCTGTTGATTCAACTTGCTCCTTTACTTCGTAAAATAATTCAGCAGTCTTGGTTGAAGCGACAGTATGAAATGCGCCAGGGTATAACGCAGGTACAGTTGAGTGTTTAAACGTTTAGTGCAAGCGTCTAAGGTTTAGATTCCCGACTTCTTGAAGAAGTTGGGAATCTTGTTGTTCAGTTAAGCAAAAAGGTATGTCAGGGTCTAAATGTGTAAAAACGTTCAAAAGTCAACATGAAAAAAACAATTTTTAATGTGTAATTTTACATTTTGAATTGATTTCCCTCTATTCCCCGACACCGTTACTTTAGGGAACAAATTGCACTCCTGACGTGATATTGGTATTACAGCAGCTCAATCTCTACCTGAAGCGTTATGGGTTTTGCGGATCTGTCAATTGCTGAGATAGCGGCTGACTACAGTGTTTCTGTGGAAAAGGTGCTGTCTATATGTGACAAACTCTTAATTGCCTATAAAAATCCTCAGACCCGTTTGGCTTTGGAGGATGCAAAGGCAATTATTTCCCAAATTGTGTCTGAAACACACCCAGAAGATACTAGTAACTCAGTTGGAGAAACCGAAGTTACCTAAGAGGTGTCTAACACTCTAGTTAATGGATAATGACAAAGAATAATTAGCCATTAGCTATGAGTACGAATGAGATTGAGCATCGTTATCTTAGCTGTGTTGAGCGTCAAAATTGTTAAGGGGAAAAATGTTTAGAAGATTGTTTGGCATTTTTGCGGTTACTGTTTTGCTGACGTTTCAATTTATAGTCGGTAGCGCAACTGCAGTGGAACTGGATGAAGCTACCCGCACGGTACCATTAGATGAAAATGGTGAAACCGTTGTCCTTAGCCTCAAACAAGTTAAGGAAGGCAAACGCTTATTTAACTACGCTTGCGCCCAGTGTCATGCTGGGGGTGTCACCAAGACAAACCAAAACGTAGGACTCGAGCCAGAAGCACTCGCCGGGGCGACACCAAACCGTAACAACATTGAAGGATTAGTGGACTACCTCAAAAACCCCACTACATACGACGGGGTAGAGGAGATTGCCGAATTACATCCCAGCACCAAGAGTGCAGATATTTTCACAGAAATGAGAAATCTCACCGATGATGACTTGGAGGCGATCGCCGGTCATATTCTCCTGCAACCGAAGATTATCGGTCAAAAATGGGGTGGCGGTAAAATTTACTACTAAAGTCGATTTGATGGTTTAGTCATTGGTCACTAGTCATTAGTCACTAGTCATTAGTCACTAGTCATTAGAGCTTTTAAATAGCCACTAAAGACTAGTAGCTAGAGACTAGTGACTACTCACTTCCTGGTACAAGATTACGTATCCATTCCTTGGCGCGTTCTTGGCTATCTTTGACAACACCCTAAAGTGTTAATCCGGAAGATAATTTTCATCCATTGGTTGCTTTTATGCCGCAACCCATGACGTATGATAGAAGTGAAGAAATTTTTATTTGTCGTCAGGTAACTCGTTTGTTTGTTACCCCGAACAGGATGTGGAAAGCTTAGCTGCTTTTGTTCTGACAGCAGCGCCAAAGCCTCCTGGTTGCACAACTCAAGATTTTTGAAAAGTCATTAAGTACCGCTTAAGTAAGAAGAGAAATCTATTTTCTTACTGGTTATCTTTTTGTCTATTCAGCAATATACATTTTTCTGTATCCGAGTCAAGTAGTGATTGCTGATTACACTCAATTTAATTATCTATGGCTCGCCATTGTTAAAAAAAAAATTGCATCTACGACATATTGTCATATTTAGGCTAAATTTTATTTAAAATGAATAAGGGAAAGAAAACCTGCTGTTAGGAGAACGCTATGAAATTAGTTGGGTCAAGTTTACGGCGCTTGGGTTTAGGATTGTTAACAATGTTTTTAGTTGTTAGCAGCTTTGCAGTTTTCAGCCCCAGTGCAGCGGCTGAGACATATACTGTAAAAATGGGTAGTGATAAAGGAGCGCTGGCGTTTCAACCAAATAAGTTGACAATTCATCCAGGCGACACAATTGAATGGGTGAACAACAAAGTTCCTCCCCACAACGTTGTATTTGATGGCGCTAAAAACCCCACAAAGAGCGCCGATTTTGCTAAATCTCTGTCTCATAAGCAGTTGCTGATGAGTCCTGGTCAAAAAACGACAACCACTTTCCCAGCAGACGCAGCCCCAGGTGAGTACAGCTTCTACTGCGAACCTCATCGTGGTGCTGGCATGATTGGTAAAGTCGTTGTTGAGTCTACTGAAAGCTAGAGATTTCGGTTCACACCAGCTGAATTTTCTCAGCTAAGCACGCGAAATATGCTCCAATGTCACATCCCCGAATCTGAGGATAGTGAATACAAGGAGTGATCGGTGGTGACAAGTTGTATCCTCTTCTGTAGATGTTAGTCCCAACGCAGGAGGATAAACTCGTCACCGCTAATTTTGAGAAAATATGGATCTCAATAAAGAAATTGTCGCGTTAGCTACAGTTCGTTTGAAGCATCATAAGGTAATAGCATTTGGGATGGCAACTGTATAAAAGAGTAGTTCTTTTAGGGCTTCTGGCAGCCTTACAATAGTTACTGAAGACAGTGTTTTAAGTGGCTGCAGGCTAGTTGTAAGGAGAACCCCTTGAGAATAGTTTTATCTGTCGTTTTCTTGGCGATCGCCCTGTTCCAATTTACATTTCTTGATTTAGCATTTGCAGCCGAAGTATCTAATGGTGCCAAAATCTTTAACGCTAACTGCGCTTCTTGTCACATAGGTGGTGGTAACATCCTCATTGCTGAAAAAACTTTGAAAAAGGAAGCTTTATCAAAGTACCTGGAAGATTATGATGCAGACTCGATTCAAGCGATTATCTACCAGGTGCAAAATGGTAAAAATGCTATGCCCTCATACAAGAGTAAGTTAAACGAACAGGAGATTCTAGAAGTCGCTGCTTACGTTTTCCAAAAAGCGGAACAAGGCTGGCAAGATAGCTAAAAAATTTGCCAAGAGAAAAAGAAAACCCTCTGGAACCCCAGAGGGTTTTTTTTCTTGGCAAGCAAGTCAAAGAATTTTATATTCAGCTATTCCTTTGTAGTAAACACTTACTACAAAAACATTCTCAATTGCTCATGCAACTGTTTTATAAACCAATGCAGTTGGTGATAAGACCAAAACCGTTATCAGATGGCAATGTAGAGACGTTGCATGCAACGTCTTTACACATGTTGAATTGTTACCAACAATTTTTAACTGAACCGTATTATTTTATAAACAAAGAATTCAGGAGTGAAAAGTCAGAATCCAGCTTGGCGATTTTGTACGACTGGTGAACCAGTACTGCGGGAGGGTTACCCTCCCGCAGGTAAGTAGTGTTGGCGCAGCCTCTACGGGAAATGTATTCTGACTTCTGTCTTCTGACTTCTGTATTCTGTTTTATTTTTCTTGATTGCTGCCCTGTCTTTTGTCTCTGATTTGACGTAACTGTTGTAGTAATTTTTTACTTGTTTCAATAGAAGCAGAAGGCTGATTGCTACTGACTTCTGCTTTTGAAGTTTGTTCTTCTTTAGTTGGCGATTGCGACGTACTTTGTCTGACAACCACCTGTTGGCGTGATGTTTGTTGTTCTTTATCGCTTTGTGAAGAAGACGTCGTCTGTCTAATAACCACCTGTTGGCGTGATGTTTGTTGTTCTCGATCAGGTTGCGGCGCAGACGCAGTCTGATTGCTTTGGGATAGTCGTTGATTGACTGACGATGAAGCAGAAGGCTGAGTTAGGTTGACTTTTTGTGCAGATGGTAATGAATTGACCTCCACTGGACGTAAACCCCGAGTTAGGTTGACTTTTTGTGGTTCTTTGGATGCTTGAGAATTGACCTCAACTGGACGCGAACCTTGACTCAGGTTGACTTTTTGTGGTTCTTTGGATGCTTGAGAATTGACCTCAACTGGACGCAAACCTTGAGTCAGGTTGACTTTTTGTGGTTCTTTGGATGCTTGAGAATTGCCCTGACCTGAGCGTAAACGTAGAATCAGGCTTTGTTGTGGTTTAGTTATTGATTGTGTTTGATTGACTCGAGATAAGGTTGATTCTGGTGCAGGAGTTTTAGAAATATTGCTGCTATTAGGCTTGAACGAAATGTTAAATGGGTAAAACTTGTGCTTGCCATTTGCCTGAGCAGGATTGTTTTGGAAATATTCCCTGAAATATTCCCTAACTTCTGTTTTAAGCTCAGATGGAACGGAGTTATTCTCAAAGTTTATAGATTCAACTTTACCTTCACCATTGACAACTAAATCACCTTGAACGTTGCCTTCTTGCCCCGTTTTAGGATTGACTATCGCAGCTACGGGTTGTTTTGATTCTAGGTTAGGATATTGGTTTTTAGCTTCAGTGAAACGCTCCACAAAAGTTTTAGGTTTCGACGCCAACTGCTCAGTTGTAACTGAAGGTGACTGAGGCACGAGTGATGGCAACTTAGGTGCTTGGAAATTGGAACCTTGCGGCAATTGGGGTAAGTTCTGCCCTCTTAAAGCTATGCTATTATCGCCAACTTGTGGAGGTTGGACAACAGGCGTTACGAGCTGCTGATTCTGAGCAACACCCGCAGGCTCAGTGGTTTGTTGAGCGACACCTTCAGCCGAAGATGCAACAGGCATCTGTTCAGGAGAAACAGGAGCATAGTTGTTAACCAGTTCCTGTTCCTGAGGTATGTTAGCTGCTTGTATCGGAGGCACATTGTAAGGAATTCTGGAAGACTCCAAGGGCTTGGGTTCCCCTAATTTTACCTTTTCTACATAAGGCGTAAACGGTTTGACTTTCGTACTTATTAAGGGTGGAGCAGGTTGCAAATCTCTCTTAGAAAGAATTGGCAAAGACTGACTTTTAGGCAAGGAAGCAATGGCTACGTTATTTGTTTTCGGAAGCGGGGGTAATATGAGATCGGTAGAAGACGGTGATGCTGGTATAGGCGGTAATGGTGGAATTGATTGATTAGCCAAGTTCATCGGCGGAACTTGTGGTAATACGGGTGTTGGGGGTTGTAAGGGTTGTAAAGATAGTTGTGGTGCGCCAGGTTGTGGCAGACGGCTTTTTTCAGCCTGACTTAATTCAACAAGTCCAACGCTGCTTTTTGATGATGGTTCTTGTTTGGGTTTGGAATCCATTGGCACCATTGGCAGGACGAACGCGATCGCACTGTGAATCCCAAGAGATGCTATGGCTGCTATTCCAGTAGGCTGGCTTAAGAATTCTGGTATATTTTTTAGAAGGGAGACGTAGGACATAGCTGTTTATCGTTCACTCGGCTCGGTTGCAGTTATCTAGTCATTTTATCTTTGAAATAAATAGTAGAACGGAAGCGCCCCTCTACAAATAATAGCTTCCTCTTAGCAATTGGAAACAGGAAGAATACCAATTTTTAGACTTGTTATATTTTTCACCAATGACGGGTATTCTACTAAACAGTTGCACTTGAGTATCGCTACGCTTCCAAAATCATCATTTTTTATTATTTAGCTTGTGATAACTTTCAAAAATCAAAAGTGAAACGAAAGATAATTTCAAGTTCTGCCAATGGTTTAAGTCTGACTAGACAAGCATCTGTGGTAGGGTTACTTCCACGATCTAATTCTTTTCTGGCATTCCGCGCGCTGAAACAATTGCCAAACTTACTCATATTCTAAACTGACTTTCATACTTCGCACTCATCAGCCCAGTCTAACACTGTTTCTACTTCTGTGATTATATAAATTGCAGGTCATATTGGCAGTTACTGTCTGATTGTCAAAGGTTATCCCAAAACCGATGCCGCCGTGCGCAGCGACGAATCTCTCGGTATAAATTGCACTTTGACTTCTATTTAAATGGAAGTGTTGTCATGTCTGGTGATCAGTCAACATTGCCAAAGCTGTGCAGCTTGTTGCAAGCTTTGTCTCAATACTGGCATATCGGGCGGATCATGACAAATTTCACAATACCCTTATCCAAAATCAAAAATGCCATTACCAACAGTTATTTTGCCTGGATATCTAGAAAGCGCGATCGCCTACCTTTCACTACAAAAATCCTTGCAACAGTTGGGTTTTCCTACGGTCACGGTACCACTACGACGGCGTGACTGGATACCCACGCTTGGTGGAAGATCTGTGACGCCTATTTTGCGGCAAGTTGATCATACAGTTAAGCAGATATTGCTACAATGCAATGCGTCTCAAATTAACTTGATTGGTCACTCAGCAGGAGGTTGGCTTTCTCGCATCTACCTGGGAGAAAAGCCTTATTCAGGACGCGGTGAAGTCACATCATCTGTATGGCAAGCTCACCCTTTGGTTGCGACTCTGATCACTTTGGGTACACCTCATATCAGCCAAGAACGCTGGACGCGCTGGAATTTGGATTTTGTGAATCAAAACTATCCTGGAGCATTTTACACAAATGTTCGCTACGTTTGTGTTGCCGGAAAAACTATCTTTGGGCAAAGGCTCAGGGGGAGTTGGCTCGCTTACAGTAGCTATCAGTTAACCTGCGGAAACGGTAATACTTGGGGTGATGGAATTACACCCATTGAAGCTGCTCATCTTGAGGGGGCGCAAAATATTGTCATTGAAGGAGTCAAGCATTCCCCTAGAAGTTCTCCAATCTGGTACGGTTCACCAGAACCATTACAAGCTTGGGTGCGGTATCTCGTATAAAATATTGCAATTTACTGAATTTTAAGTTCTCCTCAAAAAATAACTATTCTTAATAATTCTTAGTTAAACTTGTAATAAAAGTAAATAATGAGTTAAGAATAGGAGCGCTCAGTTATGCACAACACTCGGTCAGATGTGATTCTGCGACGAATAACGACGATATTATCGGTAGTTATTATCACCCTGACGTTAATTGGTGCGACTACTGGAATTTTGTTGTCCTTTTACTACGAACCAGCAGCAGGGAGAGCTTACCAGTCATTGAAAATTATTGATACGGAAGTGCCATACGGCTGGTTGTTCCATAAAGCACACCAGATTGCTGGTAACGGAGTTGTTGTCATTGCCCTGATCCAAATTGTAGTCATGTTTGTCAGCAGACAATTTCGCAAGAGTTGGCTGACTGCTTGGATAAGTGGAATTTTATTTACCTTAAGTGCCATTGGCTTGGGTTGGACTGCTATGATCCTCTCCTGGGATCAAGAAGGGTTTTGGCGTTTTAGCATCGAACTGGGAACCATAGAAGCTATTCCTTTTATCGGTTCTGTGTTGCGAGACATTTTGACTGGCGGTGGAGCGATTAGCACCGTAACTCTCCAGCACCTTTACACAATACACAGTTATATCGTCTCGGTTGCTGCGTTAGTTCTAGCTGTGGTGCATTTATTGAGTGTGCTGTGGCAAGAAAAGCAAATCAAAAAAATGTATGCAGAAGGAGCGATACCGGAAACTGGTAAGCTACAGCAACAATTGAATGAAGGATAACGAATTTAAGGTGCGGGAGCATCGCTGGTGGAAAGTTGAGATATTGCCAACGGTATTTCTTCGACCTCTGGTAATTTTTCTACAGACAGGGGAATTGATGCTCTTGCACCCGACAAGCGTTTTAAAAGGTGTGGTCTGGGATCGTGTAATAGGTAGATAATGCGATCGCCTACTTCCCACTCTTCGGCTGCGGGCATAACTTGAAGATGTTCGTCTCGTTCTACCAACAACGGTATCAACTCGCCAGCTTGAATCAATGCCTGCATATGCGCCTGTTGAAGGTCAAAATCAGATTCATTGAGCGTAGTTGTCCCTAACTTCACCCGTCCGTCGTTGATGTACTCATTCCAAGTCTTTATTGGTAAGTCTGGAATCAAAGCCTGGTTAACCTTATTTTCATTGGTAGAGGTGGTTGCTTGTGGATCGCGGGGGAAAACTGCTAGGACACGCGGCGGGTTAAACTCTTCTTTTGCACGTTGTGCCAAGACAAAATTGACCTCACCATTACTCGTCATTGCGAGAAAAGTTCCCATTGAGGCAAGTCCCGCCTCTTCCAAAACACCACTATCCAAGGCGCTGCTGGCTATCACCCTGAGATTTTGCGCTTCGGCTTGTTCGCAACGTTTTGGGTCAGTATCAATCATCACCACTGGTTCTTCCCGTTCTTGAAACAAGCGGGCAATCAATAAACTCAACGGATTACAACCGACAATCACCGCCCCAATGGCGTCTTTTGAGGTGATTTGTAACCACTTGGCAATCCAGCCCGCCGTTAGCCCTTGGCAAACCACGGTCATAATAATTGTGAGAAACACCAAGGCTTTGATGGCTTCTCCACCATTGACACCACGCTGCGTTAGTAAAATCGCAAATAAAGACGCAACGGAGGCAGAAACGATTCCTCTTGGCGCAACCCAGCTTAAAAACAATTTCTGTCGCCAATTAAGATCACTGTTCCAGGTACAAAAGAGGATGTTAATCGGGCGAACGACAAACATCAGAACCAAGACGGTGAATACACCACCCCAACCTAAGGCAAATACACTGGCAATAGATAGGTCAGCGGCTAGCAAAATGAATAGCACCGAAATGCTGAGAATCGTCAGTTGACCTTTGAAACGCCGCAACAATCGTTCTTCTGGCACTGAGGAAGCACCAAAAACGACTCCTGCGACGACAACTGCCATCAATCCCGACTCGCTACGAATCATTTGTGATAGGGCAAATAAGCCCCACAACCCCGCTAAGACGACCAGGTTTTTCAGTTCAAACGATAGAAAATTGGCACGTTTGCTAATTAACGACATCAGCCACGCGCCTGCTGCACCAATCACGCCACCAATGCCAAGGCGCATTACGAGGCTGCTCATTGCCGTGATGAAGTCGGTGTGGTTGTTTAATATCGTGTTTAGCACCACCACGGCGAGGATAGCTCCCACTGGGTCAATCAGAACGCCTTCCCCTTCCAAAAGCGTTGCGACTTGTCGATCCACATTAATTTGTTTGAGCAGAGGACTAACTACGGTTGGTCCTGTCACCACAACGAGGGAAGCGAAAAGAAAAGCAATAGACCAAGGGAATTCACCTAGCCAGTGAGCCGCCATACTGCCCCCAAGCAGCGTGATCATCGTTCCCAGGGTGACGAGCAATTGCAGGCTCGTCGAAACTTTGCCTAACTCTTGCAGATCCAGGTTGAGCCCGCCTTCAAACAAAATGATTGCTGTGGCTAAAGCGACGATAACTTCCAGCCCAATGCCTAGCATATGGGGGTGCAAGACCCCAATGCCATCAGAGCCAAGCAGGATGCCAAACATCAACAAAAACACGATGCTGGGTACCCGAAGGTATGCAGCCAGCACTTGAGCGGTAATGCCTGCAAAGACAGTAATCACAATCTGCAGGGTGATTTCAAAAGATGCTTCCATGCGATAGATTTTGAGTGATATATTTCAAAATCTTTTGTAAAGGATAGTAAATATTAACTCTACTGGGTGCAACATGACACCCACTGTCCCTTACTAAGTCGAGCTTTGTTTGATACTTAGTTTGATATACTACAGCATTTTTTTGTTTTTTGTGAAACAGCAGTGGCGCTCGCCTCTGGTGTAAAGGAAGAACCTACCTTGCAAAGAAACCCCTACTTTGGAGTATGCAGTCATTCTAAACTCTCAAATCTGAGTTTTGCTTCCTCATTTTTAGGTACTTTTGCTTATTGACAGTTGGAATGTCCCAATTTTGGATCAAGCTCAGAAATTTTTTTTTTAACCTGTTGACATAGAGAGCGAAAATCGATAGATTTATATAAGTCTGAGCCTTGCGCCCCCATCGTCTAGAGGCCTAGGACACCTCCCTTTCACGGAGGTAACGGGGATTCGAATTCCCCTGGGGGTACTAAAAAACGAAAAAAGAAGAGGGAAGATAGACACTATAAATTTTCTCTCTTCTTTCTTCATTATTGTCTCTTCCTTCTTGATTATTGTGACGCCCTTTGGCGAATTGCAAGAAGGTTCAACCGCATATCGTTACTGAGACGACGTTCAATGATTCCGACTGGCATAGTACGTTTCGGCCAAACCTTGACAGTGTAGCACAGATGAGTTGCTTTCTGCTGATCAAGGGAATCAGGCTGTAGTAGCCAGCTACCAGAAAAGTCTTTAAAATCTCCTTCTACCATACGGAAATTAATTTCCTTGGGGAAGTATTCTTCTAAGTCGAGAACGACACGCGCACAAAAGTTAAACCCAACAAAGCGCCCAGAACCCACTTGTTCTAAACGAATACCTCCTTGAGGATGCTCAAGGAGGCGGCTTTTCGTTAAGTTGGGCACGAAGTCAACTAAAGCTTCATAATCTGTGAGTACTTTCCAGACTTGTTCTACTGGTTGGGGAATTTGGAGCATAGCAGTAATTTGTCGCTGTCGTTCTGCTATTTTCTCGATTTGGACTTCTACAGCTTGTAAATCATCTGTATCAGCAGGCGAATTCAAATCGAGATCGCTGTCGTCGCCGATGGCTGATAAATCCAGTTCCTGTTGGATGTTGTGTTCTTCAGTCACTTTGGGAATATGAGTCAGTTTCAGTGGAAAATTGGGGCAGCGTCAGAGTAAAGCAGATTTTGCTTAAGCTGGAATCCTCAATGGGCGTACTCTCCACTGCAATTGCCCCATTTAGATGTTGCACTAAAGACTTGACGAGCGCAAGTCCCAAGCCAGTTCCTGGAGTCCATCTGCCTTTACCCCGACGGAACCTATCAAATATGTAAGTGGCTTCTTCTTCTGAGATGCCATGCCCTATATTGATCATTTTAATAATAACTTGATCAACTTGTTGATTGACTTGGTGAGTCGCTTGCAAATGCACAACAGTGTCATGTTGCGAGTATTTGCTAGCATTTGTTAATAACTCTTGCAGAATACGGTCAAAACTTTCTACTTCGGTTTCCAGTGTGAGTCGCGAATCTGGTAAATCTAGAGAAAGGCTTATGCCTTTGTCTGCGAGTTTGGTGTCAAAAGCGGCTGCTAAATCATGAATTTTCGCATTTAAATCCGTCGTTTCTAACTGCGGGCGTTCGTGACGAGTTTCCAATTCCTGGAGGGTTAGTAAGTCATTAATCAAATTAATTTCATCGGTGCAATCTTGCTCTATCATGTCGGCGTATTTAACTTGACGCTCGTTTAATTGCCCAATTTGACGTAAGTTACGGATAGCCAAACGCATCCTTGTGAGTGGATGACGCAAGCGATCGCTCATATTGCTTAAAAATTCATCCTTCAAATCGTTAAGCTTTTGCAACTGTTCTGTTTGTTGGCGCTTAACTTCGTAAAGTTTTGCTTGGACTTCCAAACTGCGTTGCAGTTGTGCTGTGCGTTCATCTACCAACGTTTGTACTTGCCGCAATGTTTGTGTTTGAATTATGGCGTTGCTAAGTTGAGCACAGACCATTTGCACTATATTAAGTTCTGTTGATTGCCAATTGCGAGCAACTGCTTGCTGTAACACCAGAAATCCTAATACTTTGCCTTGAATCTCTAAGGGCATTAATAGCACTGCAGGCAGCACTTCTAGTGTAAATACTGGGGCTACTGTTAAAGTATCTTGTAAATCTGTATCGTCATTGATGATTAAAGGTTTTCCAGAGTCTAAAAAGGCACGTTGGCATAAACTGCAGTCGGCAAGAAAAAAGGAAGTCTCTGAAGTGTCTAACTGATGAGTTAGGGCAATTTCTGTTTCTTTATGCCATTTTCCTACAACCGTCGCTTTTGCTTTGGGAATTTGTTTTTTTGCTCGAGTTCTAAACAACGGATCAGTATATTTTAGTAGTATGAGCAAACCACGATCCGCTTGCAGAGCTTCTGCTGTCGAAGCAAGCGCTAACTGAAGCATTTGATTTAATTCCAGGTTGCTACGACTAAGTACAGTGAGTTGCTTGATCAAGCTTTGATGCTGGACATAAGTTTGCACGTACTGATTTTGGTCAGCAATCTGCTGTGCTTGTGCGACTTGAGAAAATGCGATCGCGCAACACGGTTCTACTGCATTTAATAGTTTTTTTTCGGATTCACTCCAATTGTATGGCTGCGATTTGATTAAACTAATGACGCCGTTATTTTTACCACCAAACCGAGTGGGGATTGCCAAAACAGCCTTTATAGTCAGTGGCAAAGATTGCCGTCCAATTGCCAAACTTTTTTGAATTGTTGAAATATCCTCAATGGTCAATGTTTCACAAGCGCATTCCATCACTGGTAAGTCTAATTGCTGCGCACTAGAGAACATTTCATCTCTTTCAGACAACTCTAAATTGTCTTGGATAGACCAATTAGCCGTTATTGGCTCGCTGGACACCTCAAGTGATACTGTCACTAAGCTACAGCAATCTACTTTAAAGGCAACTCCTAGCACTTTGGCAATTTCTTGCAGCATCCTTTTTGGAGTTGAGCTACTGGCGATGATTTTATTAATTTTTTGTACTAAGTGGTAGGCTGGTTCTTCCTGATGCTGCATCAGCGCTCCATGCGGGTATTGTTTTTGTCGATCTAGTTCACTTAGGCGCTTTGACGGCAATAAAGGCTTGTTCATTCTTGGCACACTCTTGAATATTGACCTCATTTTCTTCGTAAGCAACCTCTCGGCATATCTCACCCAAAGCTTGTGCTACTGCACCCTGATGAACCGCAAATCTTTTCTTAAAACTATCTCTCACCTGTTATAGCCCCTTTCTATTTGAGATGACCAATCGAGATGATGGAATGCCTCGTATCTTAAACGACCTATTTATTTTTAGAAAAAAAATATTAAAAATCTATCTATCTAAGATGCTGTAGTCAAAGAATGCTTGAGTGTTCTTCGCCTTCAATCACTTACTCACCTTGAGATAGAATATCCTGTTTGGCTTTATACATAAACCGTAATTTCTCTGGAATTTAAGCTAAAATGCCATAATTTTATCCGCGTTAACACTGATAGAAAAAACCAAAAAAAAGTAATATTTCTTTCACGTTATCCTTCTATTGAATGGGTGAGAACTCACTGAACTAGCCAAAAGAAAATACTGTAGCGCGGAAAGCTTCACAGATCCTTTATGACCAGATCCCATAAACAGCCAAAAATTTTCTTCAGCGTTATTCTGTGACTTATATCCTTTACAATACTTTACTTTTTTCTCAGGCTTAGGTTTTTATGTGTGAAGTGTTGTTCGAGATCCTGCTCGTGAAACAGCATCAGTCGTCTGGAAGGCGTGCAAATCTGTTAGGGTTGACCATTTAACAATTTGATGAGTATATAACCAATTATTTATCTAATTAAATTTGCTTGTTACAAAAATAGAGCCAAAAATGAATGCAGCTTAGTTGCAATATCACATGGCGCAACTAAGCTGCATTCACTTGAACAAAAGTTTAAGGAGCTAAACTCTCGACACTTAGAGGAACCATATCGCCATTTCTTGTAAGTCCTAGTAACATCGGTTGTTTCGGCGCAATGAGTTGACCTGTCAGTACACAGCGTTCTTCTTGTTGTGCTGTTGCGGCTATGCTAGCGCGAATATCGGCTCGCGAAAATCGGGGTTTCCATTCACCTGATTTTTGCTGGACGTAATTCCAGAGGATGTCTCGAATCAGAGCTTGATATCCCTGATTGCCAGCGAGTTCTTTGAGTTTATCTTTCAACTCCCGCTCTAGGCGGATGCTGGTGACTTCCATGTCGGTGGTTGGTGTGCGAGCTATTGTATGCATCACTTTTTCTCCTTAAAGTATGGACAGGATAGTAATACAAGTGTAGTATGTTTAAAGGAATGTTCAATAGGTGAAATTTTCTGTGAAATCCGTTTACCCCATCTCTACTTCCTTGCGTGTTGCCAACTGCCGATTTAGTTGGAAATCAGCCGCTGTGGGAGTGGAGTATTTATTTATGGGAGACGAAAGCCTGAATAAATGGCAACTCACAGAGGGTAATCATGATTCTCGATATGACAACATTGGTGTACTGAATGCAGTACCAAAACTAGAACAACGAAGCGGGAGGTACAGGCAACAGCATGCTGTACCGATATAGAAGCAGAAGACTTAAAGGTCAAATTCTAACCCCCGCTTTCAGCAAACAAGAAGCGGGGGTTTGTTTATAAGGAGTCAAGCTGTGACAAGCGCGATGCAAGTTTTAGAGCAATCTGTGGTGGTGTTTTCTCAAAATTACTTGCCACTATGTCGGGTTAATATTAAGCGGGCGATTGTACTGTTAGTGGCAAATAAGGCTGAGCCACTAGACTTGGACATCCAAAGCAGAATGTGCAAGCAAACCTGGAATAACAGGAGAGCATAAGGAATGCTGAAATTAACATACACCGAAACGAGCTTTTGTTTAGAATGTTTAGCTCAATCGCTGGAAGAATGGGTGCAAGCGCGAGTGATTTTGGCAGTGCGAGTCGGTCAATGTCTATGCGTTGAACCCAGTACTGCTTCCTTTTTGCTTCCTGTTCATTTGCCAGGAGTAGAAATGCTTAAGGCTCTTGTTAAAACAGAAGACAGTGAAATCATTGCTCTGTGCGGTTGTGATCACGAATATGTGGAAGTCACTCTGCGGGGTTGTTGGCTATCAAATGGTTCTCAGGATGCTGAGGGTGTGTTTGTCACGGCGATCAGTGAAGCCACTGAGTTCTTCGTTTACAAACTTTGGCAAGAAGCTCAACACAAAGCCTCTGTCATGAGCGAATGATCAGCTTTTAGCTTTCAGCCTAGTTGCTGAAAGCTAAAAGCGATTGGAGATTTCATAAGCCTCACATCAGCAGGTGCAACTCCTGCACCCGTTACCATAAACACAGATTCTTATGATTGTGCGAGAAGCAAGGTTAGACGATGCATAGCGCGATCGCCAAAGTTCATGTAGATACTTGGCGAACGACATATTCTAGCATCATACCAGATGAATACCTCGCTAATTTGTCCTATGAAAAGCGAGAGAGTCGCTGGGGACAAATGCTCAGTACAGCAACACAGAACCAGCATTTTATTTATGTTGCCGAGAACGCAACTGGGCAGATTATTGCTTTTGCCAATGGTGGTCCAGAACGAACTAGTGACCCAATATATAAGGGTGAGTTATACGCTATCTATATTCAAGCTGACTACCAGCGACAGGGACTTGGACGCCGCTTGACCCAATTAGTCGTTGAAAGGCTGTCTGAGATAGGGTTGCACTCGATGTTGGTCTGGGTTTTAGCCGATAATCCTGCGTGTAGATTCTATGAAGCCCTTGGGGGTCAGAAGGTGTAGAAAAAGCACATTGAGCGTGGTGGAGTCACCCTAAAAGAATTAGCTTATGGCTGGAAGGACATAAAAATACTATATAGCTGGGTATAGCCGGACGTAGCTATTAGGTAGTTAGTGGTTGTATCTACTGTTTATTGTTAAAAAATAAAAAATTTACATACGAATTTCATATGTTAAGATTGTTTACCATATTAGTAAGAATTACATAGTTAATGCAATTAGCAATTAGAGCTTAACCTGCCAAAATTGCACAAAATTTATCTACCTGTGGATTGATTCTGTATATAAGTACAGAAAAAAAGTTTCAGTCTACAGGTCGATTCATATGTCTGTGTATTCAAAGTAGAAAGAAGATTAGCCTGACCCTTAACGAAATCTCATTGGCAGCAGCAATCAAGCAAGTAAAAATAGAAGCGCAGCTATATTTTAACACTCAAATTGACAAAATTAAAGCATACGCTTCTGTGTTGAAAGTTAAGATTGTTTTGCAACCACTGCTCAAAACTTTCTCGAGAGATACCAAATTGGGTAAGCTAGAGTGTATCCAAGATTCACAACAGACAGTATTTATGATGCTTGTCAAGCCTTGGGGTGTAACCAGGCGTGATTTTTGGATAGCCTAATTTTTGGAGGAGTTTAAATGAAGAATATTGGTTTTGATTTATCTATGTTGCGTCCAGTGCGTTTTATCATAGTGGCATTTACTTGTGCCTTACTGATTTTCTCTTATGCTTTGCCCGCTGCTGCGACGATCGGTAGCCAAACGAGCAATCCTGAAGATGAGGTTACACAGCTAACTGGAATTCAGAAAGAAACAGACAAACTATCTACACAAGCACCTCCAGGATTGGAACAAACACAACGGAGATCAAACGAGGGACTTAACGAGATTCAGGGATCTGCTGATATTGAGAAGATGAACCGTCCTGAGAATTCTCAACAAGCAAAGACAGTAGAAGATCAAGTTAAGAACGCGTTGGGTAAACTCACAGGTAACCAGTAACCTGCATTTCATGGTTTTTATCGAGAGTGTGTTTTGAAAGTGGGTGTGACAAATAAATTATTGCTCAATGTTCTAGCGTTTTGAGCAGTTTGCATAGTTATCACCGTTTAGTAGACATCTTGATTGCCTAGTCAAGATGTCTATTTCTATTTAATGAGAAAAGTCTGATTTTTCCTCTTGATGAAAAAAACACAATCCTTCCTTTGGTTGATGATTGTAGGGGATGGAATTTGTGAAGGTTAGTAAAGAAGCTCGCTGAGGGATTTAAAGTAATGCGCAAGATAAACATTGGTTTGACGGAAGAACAACGTCAAGGTGTGATTAATCTGTTGAATCAAGATTTGGCAGACGCCTATGTACTGTTGGTGAAAACGAAAAAGTTCCACTGGGATGTTGTCGGACCTCAGTTCCGCAGCCTGCACCAAATTTGGGAAGAGCATTACCAAGCACTGACTGAAACTATCGATGCCGTAGCTGAGCGGGTTCGTGCCTTGGGCGGGTACCCTGTTGGTACATTGGAAGGATTTCTCAAGATTGCGACTCTCAAGGAAGAAGCTGGTAACGTTCCCACAGCAACTGGGATGGTGGCTCGGCTGGTAGATGACCACGAGCAAGTTATTCGGAACCTGCGTGATCATGTGGATCAGACTGCTGAGCAGTTCCACGATCAGGGAACCTCTGACTTCCTGACAGGACTGATGGAAGGGCATGAGCAGATGGCTTGGATGCTGCGCTCATTTATTGAAGGGCAGTCACTGCAAGCAGACGGTTCTAACCAGATAGCAGAAACCAAAACCCCTGTAGGCGTGTAGCCAGCAGCAGATTTAACCCAAAGCATAGCGTCTCTTGTTGACAATGGCAGACTGAGGTTTCCTGCATCTACCGCATCTACCCCCCTCAGTCTGCCGACTGGAAAAGCAAAATTCAAGGAGTCTTTAAGTGCCTGAAACATATACAGCAGAACGTACCATCTCAGCTGTTTTTAAAGAGCAGAAGCAAGTTGATGATGTGATTCGGCGTTTACTAGACCGGGGTGTTTCCAGGGATCATATCTCGGTATTGGGCAGAAACTTCCAGTCAGAAACTCGAATTGCTGGCTTTATTAGTAAGAGGGATGTGATTCTCGGAGGTTTGAGAACCGGGGCAATCTTTGGTTCCTTGTTCGGTTCCTTCCTCAGCTTACTCACAGGTGTAGGCGTACTGTTCATTCCTTTTGTCGGTCCGATTGTAGCAGCAGGTCCTATTGGTGCAGTGCTGTTAGGAGCCGCAAGTGGAGCGATCGCAGGTAGCGCAGGTGCAGGTTTGGTCTCTGTTCTCACCGCATTGGGAATGCCAGAAGACAAAGCCGCAGTTTACCAAACTCGCTTGCAAGCTGGCGAGTTCTTGGTGATGGCAGAAGTTGCTGGCGATCGCGGTGGAGAATTCCAATTGCTGATCGAGAGCGCTGGTGGCGAAGAAGTGCACACAATTGAGACAACTCTGGCTCGTGCTTGTACCAGTGGCTGCAACAGCCCAGAGGATTTGTCTCCTGAGGTTCGCTCTCATCTTTCTGAGCAAGCTCAGCGCACATTTATTGAGCGCTATAACACTGCATTAACTGAGACAAATGACCAAACAAAGGCTGAACAAGCTGCCTGGGAGGCAGTTCATCAGCAATATGATGAAGATGAGAATGGCGTTTGGTCTAAGGCGAAAGCGACTGTTTAGTCAATTGGTAATAGTCAAAACAGTCAATAGTCAACAGCCTATAGTAATTGTTGACTATTGACTCTTTTGGCTATTAGGGCAATTTGTAACCAGCAACTCTTATTGTTAACTGACCCTGTCGAGGGTCACTTCTGAAGATAAACGCTCCTTCTTCCTTCTCACCACTAGATAAAAAGTCAATCTGCAAATCCCCCGTTTCTTCTACTTCACCCTTCATTTGCAACTCAGCCATAATTTGAATAGACTCAGCTGTTTCTCCTCCAGTATTCACAACCTCAAAAGGAACATAAAACTGTCCATTCACTTCACGAATTGTCTTGTTGCTGACAGAAAGGACAGGGGGTTGATGCTTTTCGTTGAGCCACGTATAACCTACCAAACTCACAACCACTGCTAGGAGAAATGAAGCTGCACCGAAAGTTACCCGTTCAGCTGGTGTTCTCTTTGGTTGCTGTTGTTCTTTTTTCCCATTCGTTAATTCATTTGTTTGACTCATACTGCTAACCTTCCTGCTGCACCGCCGATAGTTGCAGGTAATCCCAGCAGCAAAGTGTGTTCAAGCCAAATGGTCCAAGGGTCCCCAAATGTCAATTTTTGAAAGAACCACAACATGAAAGCGGCTGCTAGCAGTGACACCAAGTATGCCACCACAGTTTCGCTTGTAGGTCGTTGGAAAATTCCTTGTTGCTGCCTGCGCTTTTGCTGATCTGAAAAGCCTGCTTCAAAAACAATACCATAGGAAATGAGGATAGATGTGGCAATAATTGCCAACAACCACGGCGGTGTCACTGCTGCTGCTAACATAGGAATCTCATCTGTTGGCGCGATGTTAAATGCAATTACAGTTGCACCAATCAAGGTTGCACCTATATCGGCAAAGGTGGCAGATAACTCGTCTGGTTTCTTTGTGGTGTCATCACTTGCTTGAGCTCCCGTTCGCCCTTGAGCATTGGCATCACGAGTATCTCCTAAAAACTGGTTGGCTAATGCCACGCCTAAGGTAAATGGTACACCTTCATAGACAATTTTACCCAAGGCTTCCTTAAGGGGAGTTTCAGGTGTCAGTTCTTGGAGTAACAAAAGCACAAAGGCGGAGCAAGTCAATCCAATCGCTATTGCTTCTACAGTATCTGTGACTGATCCGTAGGGTGGTGAGTTCCGTTTGCTTCTACGAAAACCTTCTGTCCGGTTAAGTAGGAAAACCACGATGAATGTCAGTGCGATCGCCAACATCATCATTGAAGGTTTTGCCAGTGATCCTATCCACCAAACCTCCATTGTGTAGAGCAAAGGAATGCCAAACAAAAAACCTCCACATACACCCCGAATAATGTCATTAATCTCATTGACCCATACATTTTTTCTACGCTTTCTTCCTACACCCATACTTTGCTTGTCATGAGTAGTTTCTTTTATGGTAGGTATTTCGTTATCAAAAATCTGTTAGAGACGCGTTGTATCACAAGTTCTCGGCTAAGAAAGCCAAAGAAATCATTGCTCATTCTTTCTCTAATTATTTCAAACGTATTTATCCTGATATCAATTCTCTGTAACAATGCGCTTAATAATTACCCCCCCTTGAGACAAGTGGCGTGGGACTATAGGGGGGTCGAATTCAGCTCAACTTCATAGAGAAATGGTATGAGCGACAAATTAGCCTTTATCTTTCCTTAAAGGTCTACATTTATTTCCTCACAGCCCACTTATTAGGAAATTTGACAATATTTAATCTGGGAAAGATATTTTTTATCTTACTTTATTGATATTTATTACTTGCATCTATCATGAGATAGGACTATATATTAATTTATATCAAGTAATTTTCTCGAAAAAAATTAATAAAAGTATGCTTTTTTTATGCATCAAATCCTTCTTCTGATAGGTACGCAGCAAAGCAAATCCTGATACTTTCTTTGATATAGAGAAATAATAGCTAAGAGAAGAGGTACGATATGAGCGTTGAGAAGAGAATAGAAGCAACAGCAAAAAATATCGAAGGCAAAATTCAAGAGGTAGTTGGTGACTTAAGTGGCAATCCGCAAGATAAGGCTGAGGGTCAAGCCAAGCAAGCTGAAGCCCAAGTTATTCACACTACCGAGAATTTAAAAGATGAGGTGAAGAAAGTTTTAGAATAGTCTATTCGCGTAACTATGTTCAAAAGTTCAGTGAAATTGTTCATTGACACAATCTTTTATAAAATATTCCACTGTGTATAACTACATTACACAGTGGAGTATTTTGATAGCTTGGAACAAAAAAAGGTTAGCCCTAAAAAATCGGCTCTAACCATTGTTTCTACTATCATCAAGCTAAACAGCGCTGCGACGAGTGATTAAGCCCCATATGAAAATGGCTATCATTGCGCCAAGAATAGCAACAATCAAACCAGGAATACTCAGGGTAGCTGCAGTTAGTTGGATTGTTCCTGTCTGTAACAAGCTAACTATGCTACCTCCAACAAATGCTCCAATAATACCTAAAATCATAGTGGAAACAATTCCACCACCTTGACGACCAGGATAAATAGCTTTACCAATTGCGCCAGCTATAAGACCAAGAACTATCCAAGCAATAATATTCATATTTTGATTCTCCAATTCCTTAACACTGCCATCTTTAATCTATCAATTCAAACTAAACGGCTCTTCTACCGCAAGTCCAGTAGCAATTCCGTCGCAAGAGATAACTGTTAGAAATAAAGCCTAATGATTTCTGTAGAGACGTAGTATGCACTTTCACTACACTCATGCAATTGTCACAAATCACACTTAAGTGAACGGTATTGTATTAAGTAGGTCGGTACAAATAAAGTTAACAAGTTTTGGCAGTCATTAGTCATTAGTAAGGATTTTAGGCGTTTTTACATTTCTTAAGGTAGTTCTGTTTATTTCCACCTATCTACTTATATTTAAATTAAATATACTTTTGCTTATCAATATTTTTAATCAGGCAAAACTGACCGATTGCACTAGCTGGATTCCTGGTAAAAATTCTTAACTTTTGGCTGATATTGAAAGTTCTTATATAAGGACTTTGCAGTTATTTAGCAAGAATATAATTCTATGAAAATACAAATAAATTATCAGCCAAGAACTGGAAGTTTTTGGCTGATATGAGGAATTATTGAGAAGGCTGCAAAATATCAGTCCGAAAGTTAAATGCTATCTAGGACATAAACCAACTTCTTATTTCTTCGCTGGTCAATGTCATGGATGCTTTATAAAAGTCATTAAGTTATTCGTCATAAGTCAAAACAACAGACAAGAGGAGAAATGATAAAAGAAAACCGCTAAATCTACAAATTGGCATTCACACTACAACAGACTGTACTCAAGTGAGTGTTTGGAAGACTGAATATTGAACCTAGCACGTTAGAGGAAGTGCAAAGTAGATTAGAGTGTTTGAACTCGTGTTCATCACTCAACTTAAAGGTTATAGGCACTCTTGTATGCGCACTTTTGCTGGGAATTTCAATCTGTGATCAGATTGTGACTGCAATTGTCAGAATTCTACAGTGCATTTCCTCTTGAGAGTAGGGCGCTGAGGCAAGTGATTCACGTTGGGCTAATTTGATGATTGACAAGGCTCAATCCAAAATCAGTATATGCTTCATGCGACTAAGCCAGAACGTAAAGCGCGAACAGCAGCTTGGGTACGATCATCGGCACACAGTTTATTCAGGATGTTGCGGACATGGGTCTTAACGGTACCAACTGTGATGTATAGTTTCTCAGCAATCTGTCCGTTGCTACACCCAGCGACAATCAACTCTAAAATTTCCAGTTCTCGTTGTGTGAGTGGATAAGTTTCTAAAACTTGCTCGTACTCAGATGACAGCGCCTCAATTTTTACAGTCTTGGGCTTATCAGATGCCTGGTTTTCTGGGATACCTTGCCGCATTTGCTGCAGCACCACGTTAGCGATGGCCGGATCGATCCAAGAGTTCCCTGTGTGAGTCGCTTGAATTGCTTCCGTCAACTTATCGATGCTTGTATCCTTCATATAGTAGGAGTCAGCCCCGGCTGCAAAAGCCGCAAGCACAGCATCTTCTGAATGATCCATTGTCAGAACAAGGATTTTCGTTGATGAATCATTTGTCTCTGTTTGGTACTGTCTGAATCTTCTGGTGAGTTCAATTCCATCTATGTCAGGCAAACCAATATCTACAACAGCTACATCTGGCTTAGCTGTTTCCAAAAGTTTCAGCCCTTTTGTCCCATTTGGTGCTTCACCAACAACTCGAAGTGTGCTATTTGACTGTAGTGCAGCCTTTAGCCCCATTCTTGTCAGGTCATGATCTTCAATTAAAACGATACTAATTTCACTCATTGCTACACTCACTCTGTGTAAATTGCATCTGTCAAGAGCCGACCTTTTGCAAAGTGTTTCTTTTATTTTCCAAAACCAAAGATAGATGATATTTTATCAAACTTGCATCCACCGATAGAAATAAGGAGCTTACTATCTTCCTCTCATTTGACAGAGGCTAATATCTAGCTTGGGATATATGGAATATTTATGAAATATTATGAAATACTTGTACACATTCCAACTGGTACCCCTCAAATGACGCAACTACCTATTTACCAGACGGATGAAAGCAATTACCTTTGATCGAAGAATGTATCTTTCCTAGTCATTGAGTCCTAATTAAGCATTTGTTACTCGTTTTTCGCTACCAAATAACTCTGGCTGAAAATTCAACTATAACGCTTATTTTCTATCATCTTTAAGAAAAATTAACAAAAAACAAAGGTATGGTTCAATATTTCAAACCTGCTGACACCAATACAGAGAAATTAGAGCAGGTCGAAGCAGCTTTACGAGAAAGTGAGCTACGTTTTCGTGCCATCTTCAACCAGACCTTTCAATTTATGGCATTAATGAAGCCAGATGGCACTCTCGTTGAAGCTAATCAAACAGCCTTAGAATTTGGAGGACTGACGAACGCCCAACTGATTGGTCGCTTCTTTTGGGAAGTGAACTGGTGGGATTTAGCAGATCAGGCAACCTTACGAGAAGCAATTGCTCATGCAGCCAAAGGAAAATGCATTCGCTGTCAAGTCAATGCCGCTCGCTCAAACAATCCACTCGCAACTGTTGACTTCTATATTAACCCATTGCGAGATGAAACTGGGCAGATAGTATTATTAGTTGCAGAAGGTCGCATTTTCCCCAATGGGAATTTAGAGCATTCGCCAAATCACCGAATTGTTCAACAATTGCAGCGTGAACAAGCCCAAGTACAGTTGGAGGCACTGAACGGACAACACCAGCTTTACAGGGATATTGTCAATAATATGCAATTCGGCTTGGTTGTGTGGCATTTAGAAGACCCGAACGATATTACCTCGTTGCGGTTAGTGACTACAAACCCTGCTGCATCGCGCCTGACTGGAATATCTCTCGAACAAGATGTTGGCAAGCAAATTGTTGATTGTTTTCCTAATATGCTCCTGCAAAGGAGAACATCTTTGGAACTGTACGCAGAGGTTGCCTATTTTGGTCGAGCAATAGATCAGTATGAAGTTTATTACGGCGATGAACGCATACCAGGTAGCTATTTCAGCGTTAAAGTGTTTCCATTACCAAATCGGTGTATTGGAATTGCCTTTGATAACATTACTGGGCGCAAGCAAGCCGAACGGGCGTTGCAAGAAAGTGAGCGCAGGTGGGCAACTCTAGCACAAGTGTCGCCTGTGGGGATTTTTCGGACAGATTTGTCGGGAAACTGTCATTATGTTAATGAACGATGGTGTGAAATTGCTGGACTTTCTCTAGAAGATGCTCTGGGAAAAGGTTGGCGATCTGCTGTCCATCCAGAAGATTTAGAGCGTATCGACTCGCAAGTCAAGCAAATTATTCCAGAATACCTGCCATTTGAGTATGAGTTTCGCTTTGTCCATCTTAATGGGAGGATAAATTGGGTGTTTTCACAAGCAGTGCCAGAAACTGACGACGATCAGGTGATTGGCTACGTTGGGACAGTGACAGATATTACTGAGCGCAAGCAGTCAGAACAAGCGTTGCGGGAAAGCGAGAAAAGATTCCAAGCGATGGCAGAAAATGCTCCGGTGATGATTTGGGTGTCTGGTTCGGATACGCTGCGTACTTACTTTAATAGTGGTTGGTTGGAGTTTACCGGACGCACAATCGAACAAGAACTAGGCAATGGTTGGACTCAAGGAGTGCATCCTGAAGATATCGAGCATTGTTTAGAGACATATATTACTGCGTTTGATGCTAGGGAACCGTACGCGCGTGAATACCGCCTCAGACGTTTTGATGGTGAATATGGCTGGATTTTAGATAAAGGGACTCCCCGGTGGAATCCAGATGGCAGTTTTGCTGGGTACATTGGTTCGTGTATTGATATTAGCGATCGCAAAGAAGTAGAAATTGCTCTCCAGCAAAGAGCAGAAGAACTCACGCGCATGAATACAATCTTGGCGCAAACGACGACATTGTTGAAAAAACGTAACGATGAACTTGACCAGTTTGCCTATGTCGCGTCTCATGATCTTAAAGCACCCTTGCGGGCGATCGCCAGCCTTTCAGAATGGATAGAAGAAGACCTCGCAGATACACTTCCAGAGGAAAACCAACACCAGATGCGCCTGTTACGAGGGCGAGTCAGTCGTATGGAAGGGCTGATCAACGGTTTGCTAGACTATTCACGAGTTGGACGCACTCAAACTCCATCGTCAATGGTAAATGTTAACGCATTGCTGAGGGAAGTGATGGACTTGCTCGACCCACCAGAAACTTTCACGATTGAGGTCGAACCAGGAATGCCTAGCTTTGTGACCAAACGACTACCTCTTTTCCAAGTGTTTAGCAACTTGATTGGTAATGCGATTAAGCACCACAACAGAACAGATGGTCATGTGAAAGTTTCCGTACTAGACCAAGGACAGTACTATGAATTTGCTGTATCTGACGATGGTCCCGGCATTGCCCCTGAGTATTATGATAAGGTCTTTCAAATCTTCCAAACGCTAGAAGCTCGCGACCAAAAAGAAAGCACAGGAATTGGTTTAGCAATTGTTAAGAAAATAATTGAAACAGAAGGCAGTACCATTACCTTAGAGTCCCAGCTAGGAGTAGGAAGCACTTTCCGCTTCACTTGGCTCAAGCAACCACTTCAATAGACTTGATGCCAGTTAGTTGTAAGGAAAAGGGGAAGGGGTTTGTGGAAATGGGGAAAATTCTTCCCTTTCCCCTTTTCCCTTTAACCGTTCCCCTCCCCGAAGGGCTGTTGACACTCTTGTGGGGAGTTAATATGTACTTCTGACCAAGGGGTGAAGACGGGTGCATCACTGTGTGTCTAGAATTATGATGAGCTAAAGGGGGTATTTTCTTTTACTCTGATTTGGCTGTGTCTGCTTTTTATATAATCATTCTCAGCCCAGTTGGGCTGTTTGTGCTAGTGCTTTAGTGCTATGACACATCCACAGGCAATTATCTGCCATCTTAATTCCAGTAATTTTTATCAATCCGCTGGAATGTAGAGCAAACAGGTTGTATTCAATCAAAGGAAATGTCAGAAAAAGTGATTAACATACTACTTGTGGAGGATGACGAAGTTGATGTCATGAATGTAGAGCGGGCATTCAAGAAAGTAAATATTAATAATCCACTTTATGTTGCTACCAATGGAATTGAGGCGCTAGCAATGTTGCGTAGCAAAAACGGTGAGCCGCCCGAGGTTCCTGTAGAGCGACGCTTGATTTTACTAGACTTAAATATGCCAAAAATGGGAGGAATAGAGTTCCTGCAAAAATTACGTTCTGACCCTCAATTAAAACCAACCCCTGTGGTAGTTATGACCACCTCAAACCAAGATAAAGACCGCGTAGAAGCGTACAACCTCAACGTTGCGGGCTATATCCTTAAGCCTGTGACTTTCGCGAACTTTATTGAACTCATGGCAACGCTGAATAAGTATTGGACATTGTGCGAAATGCCATAAGCTAATATTTGGGGCAATTTGAGGTTTGAGATCTGAAAATAGTGTTGTTAGTGATCAATGGTTGGTTGTTTAACTAGCCTTCTTCGACTATAAAATTTAACTAAATTTTTTTTAAAGCAACTTCTAACAATAAAATCTTAGACATTTGCTCAGAAAAGATAACTGATATAAAGAAAAATAGTGTGTTTCATGGCAATGGCTAGAAGTAATGGAAGAGAAACTCAAAATTTTAGTAGTAGACGATGACGAAGTAGACCGAATCGCAGTGCGTCGTGCGCTTACCAAAGCAGGCGTTGAAATGGAACTGTCTGAGGTGGGCGATGGCAAAAGTGCGATCGCTCTCCTAAATAATGGTACTTCGTATGACTGTGTATTTCTTGACTATCGCTTACCAGACCAAGATGGTTTAAGCCTGCTGCAAAACCTACGTTCCAATAATATCAGAGTGCCTGTTATCGTCCTCACAGGTCAAGGAGACGACCAGATAGCAGTTGAACTGATGAAAGCAGGTGCTAGCGATTATCTCTCCAAGTCGCGGTTATCATCAGAAATCTTGGCACAGATTTTGCGCAATGCCATCCGGGTTCACCGCGCAGAAATGCAAGTCGCTTTAGCAAATCAACAACTGCGCGAAAGTAATTCGCTACTCATTCGTAAGAACCAGGAACTGGAAGCACAGCGGCGACATATAGAACTACAAAATTTGAAACTCATTGAAGCATCACGCCTGAAGTCGCAGTTTCTGGCAACAATGTCTCATGAATTGCGGACTCCCATGAATGCCATCATTGGGTTTTCTCAGCTCTTGTTGCGTCCTAAGTGTGGTGAACTGACAGATAAGCAACAAGATATGATACAGCGTATATTCAACAATGGCAAGCATTTGCTGATGCTGCTCAATGAAGTTCTCGACTTTTCTAAACTAGAGGCAGGAAGGTTAGATTTAAAACCAGAAATCTTTGATTTGTCAAAGCTCGTCAATGCTACCGTGCAAGAGATGCGTTCTCTGGCAGAGGAAAAAAATCTGTCTTTGTTGATTCAAATTGAGTTGCAAAACCTTGTCGTGTTTAATGATCCAACTCGTATACGACAGATTTTAACAAACCTGCTCTCAAACGCCATCAAGTTTACAGAGTCTGGCAGTATTGCAGTTGAACTTAAGGAAGTGCCAGGAAATCAAGTGGAAATTGCGGTTTGCGATACTGGCATAGGTATTGCTCCTGCGGATCTAGAAAATATTTTTGAAGCTTTTCGGCAAGTTGATCAAAGTACCACTCGCAAATATTCCGGGACAGGATTGGGTTTGCCAATCATAAAAGCGCTGGTGCAAATGATGGGTGGTAACATCACCGTTGAAAGTCAGTTAGGTCAAGGTTCTGTCTTTCGGATTCAACTTCCCCGTCAAATATCATCTTCAATGCAACATGGTGCAGATGGGGCATCAAATACTCCTGCGTCCGCCAAAAAAAGTTTTTGGAAGCAGGAAATTTCTCACTTTGCTCAAGAAGGTCTGCAAAACAAGAGTAGAGACAGGTAACTCTAAAATAGAAAACGGAAATCAAACTATAAATTTTTATTCTCTATAAAGCAAATAACTATGTTAGACGAAGAAGCTTCTAAAGTAGAACGTATACTTGCCGTTGATGATAATCCTGATAATCTCGTGTTGCTACAGACAATTTTAGAGGTTGAAGGATATGAAGTTGGGTTAGTAGACAATGGTATGGATGCTTTAGAGCAAGTTGTTCAGTCTCCACCCGATCTGATTCTGCTAGATGTCATGATGCCGGGAATGGATGGCTATGAAGTGACACGCCGCATTCGTAAGAATCCAGAAATATCATATATTCCAATACTGCTGATAACGGCACATCATGATGCAAGTGTTGTCGAAGGCTTGGATGCAGGAGCAGATGATTTTATTCGCAAACCATTTAATCATGAGGAGTTACTGGCAAGAGTGCGATCAATGCTGCGACTCAAACACAGTATTGATGAACAACAAAAAATGGCACGCCAACGCGAGGACTTTGTTTCACGTCTGACTCACGATTTGCGAACTCCCTTAGTAGCTGCAGATCGGATGCTGCTTTTGTTTGAGCAAGAAACATTCTGCCCAATTTCTGACGACATGAAATCCGCTATATCCGCCATGATGCGCAGCAACCAAAATTTGTTGCAAATGGTGAACAACCTCCTTGAAGTTTACCGCTTCGAGGCAGGGAAAAAGACCTTGCAAATGGAAAGCTGCAATATGGGGCTTTTGGTTGAAGAAGTTGCTCAAGAACTCAGTTCTCTTGCAATGGAGAAGGGGTTGGCTGTGAATGTAGACAAGAGCAAGTTAGATCCACAAGACGAAACTGCTGGTGTGGTGAAGGGCGATCGCCTAGAATTACGGCGCGTGATCAGCAATCTTATAGGCAATGCTATTAAGTTTACAGATACAGGAAGTGTAAATATTACTATTTCTGAAACACCCTCAAACCCTCACGGTAATCCTTGGGTGATCATTGAGGTACAAGATACAGGATACGGCATTGCAAAAGAAGACCAAGCAAAAATCTTTGAGCGGTTTCGCCAAGGTAAAAACAAACGTGCTGGCAGCGGCTTGGGATTGCATCTATCTAGCCGGATCATTGAATCACACAAGGGAAATATCGAGGTTTTCTCTGAACTTGGCAAGGGCAGTGTCTTCGCTGTACGTTTACCGAAGCAAGCTTGAGTGTAACTCTCATTCCAAAGGCTGCTTGACGTGGGTGAATTAGGCTTGCTTCTGAGTAGCAAAAACGCTACTTTGTTAATGTAGCCTGTGCCCAGGACTACCGCAGTGCGCTCCACGCCATTGCAGCTTTCGGCTGAATATACGTATCAGCCCTTATGCCAAGAGGTGAAATAGAAATTTTTGAGAAATACTGCATTCGGATGGTGAGTTTCCGCAATTCTTCCCAATATAATTTTATCAGTAATTAGGGATTCCTGAGTTTTTTTACACTTAATGATAAACCTACACTGCTAACGACAACTCAAAAACTAAACAGACGTAGTTTGGGGTTTTAACTCCAAGCAAGTATGAGCGACGCGTCAGAAGTTCAGTAACTCATAATTCATCACATGACTTTCTGGCTTGTCGTTAGTGGTCTAAATCTCTAGGAAAAAGAAACACATGAGTACATCAACACCAACTCGCGGTCAAGTAGAAAGAACATTAGCACAACGTATTCAAGCTCTGTATCGTGACCAACTTGGACATCAACCCACTAAGGTGATCTGTCAGCTATCGGAGCAAAATGTAGTGATTGTCATGGAAGGTTCGATCACGGCACCAGAACTCTTGCTGGCTCATACAGGTCGGCTAGAACTGGCTGAACAGGTTCGCTCAGATTTAGATGATGCTATTCAGCCACAACTTAAGGCACTGATTGAAGAAACTTTAAATGTTACAGTTATAGAAATACTCAGTGATGCCACATTAGAGACTGGTCGTACTGGTATTATTGCTGTTTTGACGGATACACCTACTGTTCGCACTCCGACTCCAAATCACAAGGCAAGGAGAAGAACTTTATCGGACACAAGTTTGACTCCAAAATCTGCGTGATTATGATTCATCCTCACATAAGTTAAAAACGGAATTTGGATTCAATTTCTTACAGAGGTAGCGGCGCACTAGAGCTTCTAAGTCTTCTATCATGTAAGGCTTACTGATGTAGTCGTTGAAACCTGCATTGAGGATGTGTTCTCTGTCTTCCGCACTAGCCAATGCTGTCACTGCAATAGCTGCAATGTTACTAGTTAGCGGTTCCTGTTTCAGAGAACGCACAATATCAATCCCACTCACACCAGGTAACAAAATATCTAGCAGTATCAAGTCTGGCTGATACTCTTTGGCAACAAGTACTGTTGTTAAACTATCTTTTTGACATATTAGCTTACAACCGAGCGACTCAAGAGCATAACTCAACAACAGTAAGTTATCTTCATTATCCTCAACCGCCAATATTAAAGGCGACTGGGATTTGTGCTTCATTTTATCACTTATAGCGACTTGTGCCTGTTCCATTTCTTCTCCATAAGATTCATATGATGTTCATCATCTGTCTTGAGAGAACAAACGAGGCATTCTGTGAGCGGTCTGTTGGCGCTCACATTAGACTGGCTCGTGTCTCAACTCTGTCAAGTTGATGATCTTTGCTCACCCAATTAGCTCCAAGGAAAGAATACCTCAAGCAGACAAAGTGAGAAGACACTTTTTCATTATATGTAAAGTGGACAAAAAGTTTAGCAAAGAAATCATAAGTACTTAATATATTTAATAATAATTTAACGTAACACCCTGGAAGATACATATCTGCATGGCATTTTCTTATACAAAGTTAACCAACCTCTTTAGGAACTGGGGTATTGGCTTGTAGCGTGTAGTGCCTTTTTAGGGCTGCAAGCGAAGAATATCGGTTATATCAAGTCCGCTTAATTACTTATAATTCCTGCTTGACTTCGCCCCAACCCTGTTCTTAGCAAGGAGAGGGTTGGGGTGAGGTTCTTCGTTTTTCATAAGTGTTCATCCGGACATGATATTACACCCATACCCTCTTAGCCTCATACCGCACAAAGAAAGCGCGGCTCAACACTCCTTATTTATTCTGATGGTATAAAAATGGAAAAATTTTTGTCTAGCTCCTTGACACACCATGTAGTATTGAAGTAGTATAAAAGGCAAAATAAACAAAAACCAAAAATTTCTCAATCAATTTGCTTGTCTAGTTGCTGCTGAAGGAGCGCATACATAAACAAGAAGGTGTCACCGCTAAGCCCTTTGGGCAGGCTACGCATGCCTCGCGGAGCGAGAAGCTTACGCGCTTGGCGCAGCCTGCGCTTTGCGCTTATGCTTAATTCAAAATTCAGGATTCAAAATTATCAATCCCGATAACTAAAGTTAGGGGCTTGAAGCGGCAACTAAGACCACAGCATGAGTGTCCCTAGAGTGAATCTTTTTTTACCAAATTGCCACTACAAGTTATACGAGATTATCTTAGATAAGGTGAGATGTGTATCCCAGGATCTAAGTGGATATTGCTTACTCTACTCAATAACTTGTAAAAGGGATGGGATATGGCTTTTTGGGATAATGAGATTGAAGCTGAACTGCAACGCATGAAAGCAGAGCTAAAGCGCTCTGGAAAAAAAAATTATACAGATCAATCTGATTTGAATCCTGAAGGTTTGGAGATTGTTCTTGAGCAGCTAAATAATCTTGTGGGGATGCAGAATGTTAAAGATGAGATAAATACTCTGATTAACTTCCTTAAAATACAGAAGCTTCGCGAGGAAAAAGGACTTGCTAATATTTCTGTCACATTGCACTCTGTATTTTGTGGACCTCCTGGAACTGGAAAGACGACAGTTGCTCGTCTAATGGGTGAAATATACAAACAGCTAGGGATACTCGCTAAAGGTCATCTTGTGGAAACTGATAGATCAGGATTAGTTGCAGGGTACGTTGGACAAACTGCAATCAAGGTAGACCAGCTTGTTGAGTCAGCATTGGACGGGGTGCTGTTTATTGATGAAGCTTATGCACTTGCACCAGAAGGATCTAAGAATGATTTCGGACAAGAAGCCATAGACACTCTATTGAAAAGAATGGAGGATTCTAGAGACAGATTGGTAGTCATTGTTGCTGGCTATAGTGAAGAGATGTCAAGATTTATTGATGCCAACCCTGGGCTACAATCAAGATTTAATAAGTATTTTTACTTTGAAAATTATAAACCTAATGAGCTACTCAAGATTTTTGAAAAAATTTGTAGGCAGAATCATTTCAAGCTAACGGAAACATCAAAGCAGGTATTACTGAAGAAATTCACTGAATTATACACAAATCGAGATAAGAAGTTTGGAAATGGAAGGCTTGTGAGAAATATCTTTGAAAAGACAATTGAGAGGCAGGCAAACAGACTCGTAAAATTTTCTGGAGTCAGCAAAGAAATGATGATGACAATCATGCCTGAGGATATCTTTTAAGTATGCTATCGTGCGTGAGTAAAGCTTAATGCACCGATTTGTAAAGCTGTTATACTGCTGCACAACTGACAATATGGACTTTGAATACTATAGAAACAATGAAGGCGGTTCTGCCAATAGTAACCGTCAAAGCTTACTGGCAACAGGCTGGCGACCCTTCCATAGAGAGTTGGACTGGGAGTTTATATGGCAACTGTTGTCTAACGACACGCGGGAGTTTACTCAAAAAAGTTTGAATCTAGCAAGTAATATTGCTGAGGTATTGGGACGGAATAATTATACTTGGTGGGCTAATTTCTTAAATATTGTATCTGATAATACGCGCTACGAAGTAGAAAAATATTGGAATTACGTCACACCCGACCCCCTAACACCAGATCATCGTTACAAAGACGTTTTAAGTACGGAAACGCCTATCGTCCAATTTGTCAGCCGTAACAGTATTCCCATTGATTATGTTCTTAATCGTCTTCAAGAAATTACTGTGTTACGCGTTTTAGATGTGTTGGGACGTCCTGATATCATCACGCAATATTATATGGAACGGGATTTTTATCTGCCAGTCGAGAAATTTGTGAACTGGGAGCGTTTGGACGTTGTTAACACCGTTTATGCTTACTGGTCTAAGGATGACATTTGGCTACAAATAGATTCCTTTGATAGAGGACGACGGCAGTATACTTTAATGGCAAAAAATCTGACTCCACTGATTAACAAAGCGACATACGACCTGGCAATTATGCTGAGTGGATATCAAAGCCGTGTGGGTAAAGTTAACAGTCAATTTCCCGTTCGGAGTTTCCCCACGGATATTCAAGGGTTTACTGATTCAGTTCAGCAGGCGATTCTTAATCAGAAGCAGTTAGCGGTTTTGGTACATGGAGAACCAGGTACGGGTAAAACTGCATGGACGCAAGCAGTCGCAAAAGAAATTTTGATGCCTTTGGGGTATGTGATTTTTATTTTGGATCATGATGCGATCGCCAACTTTGTCCCGCCAACATACTTAGAAAGAATTTGTATCATTATTAATGAAGCTGATAATTTAGCACAAAATCGTGCTTCTGAGGTGGCGCAGTACAGTAACAAAACCGAACATATTTTGAGTTTGCTGGATGGAACGTTGTACCAAAGTGTGATTGATGAGGCTGGTATTCATATACAGCAGCGATTAGTTGTGTTGATGACTTGCAACACCACAGAAAGATTAGACCCAGCAATGCTACGTAAAGGCAGGGTAGATTTGATGTGTGAGTTTACGCAACGGTTTGTTTAATGGATGGGTTTCTTAGCCTAGCGTCTTGAAGTCATTATGTTTACGTTAGAAAAGCGAATTCTTCTGTAGTAAATATCTGGAATTTGTTTCAAAGCTTTTGTAGAGATTGTAAGGAAAATCTATTCCCACAAGATAACAAATTACTCCTATCCCGCCAAAAGATTACCTATTAAAAAAACCGCCAAGAGCGCCAAGAAAAAATAGGTAATCATGCACAGGGAAGGGAGTAGGAAAGCGACAATACGCTTTAGAAGTAGGGTGGGCATTGCGCACCTAAAATAAACGTGTCTTTCAACAAATTTCAAAGTACTTAAACTCGTGAAAACTCAACAACTGATTTTAGAAGCACTTAACCTTCCTACTAACGCCATTACCTATTATGTCAGTCAGGAATTAGCAGCACTTTATCCGAAAAAAGCACTGCTAGAAGGTAGTGATTATGCTTTTGATTTAGAGAGGTACGCTGAGGCAAATTTCTGTACTATTAAAACATCTGATACCTACATCCATAATCAGATTATTTCTGGTTGGGATGGCATGGAAAACAAAATTGATAACTCTACTGAAAATGGCAACTTTGAAGTGACATGGGAAGGATATAACTTAGATGTCCTGCTCATAAGTTTTCAGGATGGTTATTGTAAAACCAGATATTATTGGATTTTGGCTGACAGCAAAGACATTGCTGAAAAGTTTTTTGCTGCTGTTTGTGAGTGGAACTCGGAAGTTAGAAGCGAAATTTTGGTATTTGAAGAGGGTTATTGGTCAAAAAATACAGAGTTGTTTGAGTCAATTCAGAATGCAAATTTTGATAATCTGATTTTGCCCAGCGCTCTTAAACAAGAAATTCAAGACGACTTGGCAAAGTTTTTTGATTCACAAGAGACTTACGAAGATTGCGGTTTACCTTGGAAGCGAGGGATTTTGTTTATCGGCTCTCCCGGAAATGGCAAAACCCACGCCGTCAAAGCTTTGATTAATAAGATGCAGCAGCCGTGCTTGTACGTCAAAAGCTTAAAGTCGGAGTACGAGAATCCTCACCACAACATTCGTCAAGTCTTCCAAAGAGCGCGACAGTCCGCACCGTGTATTCTAGTTTTAGAAGACCTTGATTCCCTGGTAGACGCGGAAAATCGCTCGTTCTTTTTGAATGAACTTGATGGTTTTGCCATCAATACGGGAATAGCGATTTTAGCCACAACGAACCATCCAGAACGTATAGATCCAGCAATTTTGGAGCGCCCCAGTCGCTTTGACCGCAAATATTATTTTGAGTTACCAAGTTTGACGGAGCGCGTAGCATATATAAACTTGTGGAACGACAAATTTCAACCTGCAATGCGCTTGTCTGAAGCAGCAATAACTCAGATTGCTGAAATGACGCATGGCTTTTCCTTTGCCTATCTTAAAGAACTCATTCTCTCATCTATGATGCACTGGATGCAAACAATGGAAGCTGGTGGAATGGAGAAAAGCATATTTTTACAACTTGCTGTTTTGCAACAACAAATGAATAGCGCAACTGTTGAGTCAGGAGCTACGAAGAGGAGCGAAAATTCAGGAGAGTGAGATGAAACTCCATCGGTTTGAGGATGCAAGTCAATTTTATGAGCGGGTGAAAGACTACTTGCTGAGTCAGGAAGCATTGCATTGCCTGTTACTAGGAATTTGCAATACTTTAATTCACCATCCACAACAATATGATTGCCAACCGTACCTGGCAAGTGTAGAGATGGATGGAAAGATTGTTGCAGTGGCAATGAGAACACCGCCTCGCAGGTTGATTTTATCAAAGATAGAAAAGTTTGCAGCAGTGGAGGCGATCGCCTGCGGCACTGCGCTCCGCGCAATCGCGGAAGATTTGCATTCTGAGCAGCAGCAGTTACCAGGCGTCAGTGGTTTAGCTGCGGAAGCTCTTGCTTTTGCTCAAGTTTGGCAAGATATTACGAGTCAGTCCTATAAACTAGAGAAGCAATTACGAATTCATCAACTTGACAAAGTGCAGCCAATTTCTAGGTCAAGTGGGTACTTGCGCCTGGCGACTGAGGATGAGTCGTTTTTCTTAGTAGATTGGTACAAAGCATTTGCAATAGAAGCCTTTGGATCTGTTGAGGGAAATGAAGAACGCACTATAAAACATTATTTAAGCCAGAACAGTCTCTATGTTTGGCAGGATCAAGTACCAGTATCAATGGCTCGTAGTAGACTATTCACACCGAGTAGTGCATTGATTGGACCTGTGTACACGCCCCCAGAGTACCGAAGAAAGGGCTATGCTACTTCTTGTGTGGCGGCTTTAAGTCAAACCCTTTTAGATCAAGGGTGTCGATACTGCTTTTTGTTCACTGATTTGGCAAACCCAACTTCAAATCATATTTACCAGGCGATCGGCTACCAAAGAGTCGGAGATTGGAACGATTACTCTTTCAGCAAAAACATTACCGTTGATGCTACAGCATAATTCTGTCACTACCATAAGTGATGTTAATGAAAATCAATCGTTTTGAAGATGCAAACCAATTTTACGAGCGGGTAAAAGACTACTTGCTCAAACAAGAAGCACTCCATAATATGCTACTTGGACTTTGTAACGCCTTGATTCACAACCCCGAACGCTTCGAGGAAAAGCCCTACTTGGCAACTGTTGAAGTGGACGGAGATATCGTTGCAGTGGTGATGAAAATACCTCCGCGAAACTTGCTATTGTCAAAGATACAGGATTTTGGGGCTATTGAGGTTATAACCCAAGACCTCCACCTGACCCAAGAGTCATTACGAGGAATCAACGCCCCTACTATTGAGGCAAAAGCGTTTGCAGAGGCTTGGCATTCCCTGACTGGTCAATCCTACCAACTAAAAATGGCGCTGCGTGCTTTCCAACTGGAGCAGGTGCAAGCAATTCCCCAAGCAACAGGTCGCTTACGTATTGCTACTGAGAGTGAGCGAGAACTTCTTATCGGTTGGTTTGAAGCCTTTGGGCTGGAAGCCTTGGGTAGTGTTGAGCCAGGAGTTGAACGTAGGGTAGAACACTATTTGCAGTCGGCTAGTGCTTACATTTGGGAAGATGAAACCCCCGTCTCAATGGCGTGCCAAGTTGGTGTAACGCCCAACGGTGCAAGGGTTAGTTTGGTTTACACACCACCAGAACACCGCAGAAAGGGTTACGCCAGTGCTTGTGTGGCGGCTTTGAGCGAAACCTTACTTAAAGCGGGACATCGATACTGCTTTTTGTTCACTGATTTGGCAAACCCGACTTCAAATTACATTTACCAGGCGATCGGCTACAAATCTGTAGGTGATTTGTCTGATTACTCTTTCACTTAAAATATTCCCATCAATGTCACAGCATAATTCTGTCACCATAACTGATGTTGAAGCCGCAGCCAAGCGTTTAGCTGGTATCGCTCACCGCACTCCTGTTCTTACCTCAAAAACTGTCAACTCACGCACCAATAGCCAAGTGTTTTTCAAGTGCGAGAACTTCCAGCGCACGGGATCTTTTAAATTTAGAGGTGCATACAATGCATTGTCACAGTTATCTGAACAACAGAAGCAAAAAGGCGTTTTGACGTTTTCATCAGGGAATCATGCTCAAGGAATAGCACTTGCTGGACAACTGCTAAATATTCCTACTACCATCGCTATGCCTGATGACGCTCCATCTGTAAAGCTAGCTGCGACTTGTGGGTATGGCGCTGAAGTCATTTTGTATAACCGCAAGCAAACAAACAGGGAGGAATTAGCCCAAAGTTTACTAACAGAGCGAGGAAGTGTGTTGATTCCTCCTTATGACCATCCTCACATTGTGGCAGGACAAGGAACTACTGCCAAAGAACTTATTGAGGAAGTTGGTGAACTAGATTTACTGCTTGTTTGTTGCGGTGGCGGTGGATTACTTTCTGGTTGTGCGATCGCCACTAAAGCTGTATTACCTAAGTGTCGGGTGATAGGAGTAGAACCAGAACTTGCTGATGATGCGACACGCTCTTTTCACACCAAAACCCTGCAAACTGTCAACAATCCCGATACGATTGCTGACGGTGCGCGTACTCCTTATTTGGGTAAGATTACTTTCCCGTTGGTGCTGCATTATGTCGATGATATGGTTACGGTATCAGAAGAAGCGATTCTTCGCACCATGTTCTTTTTATGGGAACGCCTCAAAATTGTCGTTGAACCGACTGGGGTGTTAGCAGCTGCGGCTTTGTTGGAAGGAGTAGTGAAGGCACCGGGGGCTAGAGTTGGGGTGATTATTACCGGTGGTAATGTGGATTTGGCGAAAGTCAACCAACTCTGGTGAAGGAATTTCTCTAGGACGATCTAAACAGCAGTCGGATGATGAGTTCGTAACAGTAGCCACCGAGTAACACGCCAGCGGCTCCAATTAACCCCATTAACGGAGGTACCGGAGCTGGTAACTTCATTGCAGCAACCGCAATGCCGATAATCCAGCCTCCTAGCAGAGATATACCAGCCTGTTTGAAGAAATCCATTATTGCGTCCACTATCGTGACAAGTTCTATCATACGATGAGCCGCTAATTCTAAAAACCTGACAACTCCATCACCCTTGAACCTTTCTTCCACTCATTAGGTCTTATATGAATTTGGGGGAAGCAAAACTGAATCAAGTTTTCCCAAATTATGTCCCCACTCAGAAAATTGCATCGATTTGATTGAACAAGTTAATGGACAATTCTCGCCTCGTTAAAATCAGCAAATATCTCAGTAAACACCTGCGTCATCAACCTGATCGCCTTGGTATTAAACTTGCTCCTGGTGGCTGGGTTCCTGTTGATGAACTGTTAGCAGCTTGTGCGAGAAACCATTTTCCTCTCAGCCGTGAGGAACTGAATGAAGTCGTCGCAAACAACGATAAAAAACGCTTTTCCTTCGACTCTACAGGCACTTTAATTCGTGCTAACCAAGGGCATAGCGTAGAAGTTGATTTGCAATTGGAACCTGTTGTTCCTCCAGATATGCTTTATCACGGTACGGCACAAGGTTCGGTGGAGGCAATTCTCCAAATGGGATTATCCAAAATGTCGCGCCATCATGTCCATTTATCACGAGATATTGCCATAGCAAAAGCTGTTGGTGCAAGGCATGGAAAACCTGTGGTGTTTGCGGTAGATGCAGCGGCGATGTACCAAGCAGGTTACACCTTCTATTGTTCTGAGAATGGTGTTTGGCTCGTGGATCATGTGCCACCAGAGTATCTGCAAAAGCTTTAACAGTTACCAGTTATCAGTTATCAGTTTCATCCTTTGCATGTTTAAGTCCCCCACCAAGAGCACCAGAGAGCGTTGGTGGGGGGTTTAAATCCCCCAAAGCGCCCGCAGGCGTCACTGCGTAGGTAGCTGTTCACTGTTTTAAGTGCATAAGTTACTTTTGCTGACACCGATTAAATATATAAGGGGAGTTATCCGACTTTCCATAAGTCGTTAAAAGAATCCACATAATGTAATTTTAGTCAATGCTTAAAACTGGGTAAAATTACTCGAGATTGTTAAGACCTCGGATTAAAGTTGACCTAGCTATCTAAGATTGCAAACTTGCTCATTAACAACTTTGAGCAAATAAATCCCAATAAATGGAGAACTGGTTTTTATGCCCAAGCTCAATCGCTCTGACTGGTACGATTTGGCACGTGACATGAATTGGGACTTCAAGTACGTGACTTACGATGAAGTCTTTCCTCCAGAAATCGCGGGTAATTACGACGTTCCAGAAAAGGATTGGTACGAATGGGACGAGTCTTACAAAATCACCTACCGGGAATACGTCCATAACCAATGTGAAAAAGATACAGGTGTGTATTCTGTCAAATCAGCGCTCAGTCGCTCCAAACTGTTTGAGCATCTCGATCCAGGTTGGGTTTCTTCGCTGAAAGCTCATTACGGCGCTATGATAATTCCAGAAATTCTGGCAGTGTTGGCGGAATCGCGTATGAGCCGCTTTGGTAGAGCGGCTGCTTGGCGCAACATGGCGCTTTTTGGCACCCTTGATGAGACCCGCCACACTCAGATCCAGCTGTTGTTTGCTCACGGACTCTTAGAAAAAGACATCCAGTTTGACTGGACTCACAAGGGAGTCCATACAAATGATTGGGCAATTATTGCTGCCCGTCATCTTTGTGATGATATGTTTACTGCCAGCGATGCGATCGCAACAGCACTACAGTTAACCTTTACTTTAGAGTCTGGTTTTACCAATTTACAGTTTTTGGGTATGGCTGCGGATGCTCTTGAGGTGGGCGATATTGAGTTCGGCGCACTCATCTCTAGCATTCAGACAGATGAATCGCGCCATGCTCAGCAAGGTGAGCCAACCCTGAAAATTCTCCTCAAACAGGGCAAAGAAATACCACAGAAGCTAATTGATACGATGTTCTGGCGCTCATGGCGTATCTTCGCTCTGCTGACGGGTTTGTCGATGGACTACTACACACCTCTGGAGCATCGCCAGCAGTCTTTCAAAGAGTTCATGGAAGAATGGATTCTTAAACAGTTTGTAGATCTGTTCCGTGATTTGGGTGTTGAGCTCCCCTGGTATTGGGATCTTTTACTGGAGGAATTGGAATGGTATCATCACGCAATACACTTGGGTGTCTGGACTTGGCGTTCAACGTTGTGGTGGAATCCAGACGCTGGCGTTTCCCCACCTGAGCGTGAATGGCTCCAGTCAAAATATCCCAATTGGGAAAAGCAGTTTGGTCCATATTGGGATGTGATTACTGAAAACATACGCAACAATCGCATCGAACTCACTTATCCAGAAACTTTCCCAGCAATTTGCAACCTTTGTCAACTGCCAATTAGCTCCGCGCCGTCGGCTCTTGAAGCTCCCAAACCTAGAGTGGTTAAGCACAAAGAACGCGTGTACCAATTCTGCTGTGAGCCTTGCAAGTGGATTTTTGAACAAAACCCAGAACGATACGCTGGACATCTGTCGATTGTAGATCGCTTACTTGCAGGTCATATCCAGCCCCCCACCATAGCAGGAGCGTTAGCTTACATGGGCATTACGCCTGATGTTGCTGGAGACGACGCAGACAAATATGCATGGGCGAGCATCGGATGTGAAAAAACGGGTGAACGCAAAGCTTCTTAAGAAGATAGGAAAAGCATTATGGCAATAGTTCCACTCTCAGCAGCATTTCGGGGCGATTTCGTAGTTTTGGCTGTTGTTGTCGAAGATACCGACACAATGGACGTAGTTGCCCAGAAAGTCGCCCATCATGTGATCGGCAGAAGACTACCTGCGAAAAAAGCTCCGATGAAAGTTAAACATAGCGAGCGCATTCTCGCTTCTGAGATGACAGTTGCAGCAGCAAACATTCAACCCAGTGATTTCGTGGAGATTTTCTACGATGAATAACGCTCCCAAATTCAACTGGGTTGAGGTTGCTAGTTGCGACGATATTTGGGAAGGCGAAATGCTGGATGTCGAATTGGGTGAAAAACAAGTCTTATTGGTACATTGCCCAGGCGGTAGACTCCAAGCATATCAAAGTACCTGTCCCCATCAGAGAATTCCACTAAGTGAGGGCAAATTCGATGGCAAAGCTATCACTTGCCGAGCACATCTGTGGCAATTTGATGCTGCTACGGGCAAAGGCATCAACCCAGAAAAATGTCAGTTGTTCAGTTATCCACTCAAAGTGGAAAATAATCTGATTTACATCGGCATACCTCAGGAAGAAAACACCGCCACATTAACAATTCAAAATTCAAAATTGAAAATTCAAAAATAAAGAAACACTATCATGTCAACTAAACTTGTTGGTCCTGTCGTACGTGACGGCGAAATAGCAGAAGCACTGATTACAGCAATTGAGCGCGATAATCCAGATGCCCAAGTGTATGTCGATGATCGTGGTGGATATATTCGCATCCACACTGAGAAATATTGCCGAGTCACTCGCCAAAGTTTGGAAGCAGCCCTCGGTCGTTCCTGTCCTCTCTCGCAGATAGAGCCTGCTTTAGCGACTTTCGCGGGGCGAATCCAATCTGGTGATCAAGAGATTGTTTGGTATTTAGAAAATTAGAGGATAACAATGTCAACTCAACAACGACTCCAGAGAAGAAAACGGCGCACTTGGAGCCAATTTGGTGATTTACGACGAGTTCCCAGTGAATACGAAATTGTTACTCATAAGCTGCATTATCATTTTCGGCGTGACCCAGCTCCTTTTGAACTAGACCCGAGTGCCCCGATAAATCAATGGTACTTAAAGTACCGTGAAGGCTCACCATTTCAAGTAGATGATTGGGAAGATTTCCGTGACCCTAACCAGTTGACATACCGTAGTTACATTAAACAACAACATGAACGTGAAACTTACATTGATAGTCTAATTGACGAGTTTGAACGTAAAGATAGCGACGCTCATCTGAGCAAGGACTGGGTACAAATTTTAGAAAGGCTTTATATTCCCTCACGTTTTTCTACTCATGTACTGCAAATGGTTGCTCAATATATTGGGCAAATTGCACCTTCTGCTTACATCACCAACGTTGCCCATTTTCAGGGGGCTGATGAGTGCAGAAGCTTGCAGCGCAGTGCTTACCGAGCTAAAGCTCTTTCCCTTGTCCACAGTCCAGATTTGGCATCAAGTGAGAAAACACGGCAGATTTGGGAAACAGATCTTGTTTGGCAACCGATGCGCGAATTGTTAGAGAAATTGTTGATCGCGTACGACTGGGGAGAGGCTTTTGCTGCTCTCAATCTGGTAGCCAAGCCTTTGTATGACGAGCTGATGCTCAATCAACTTGGAAAACTTGCTGAACAAAACGATGATAATTTATTGGCATATATAAACAGCGATTTTGCACTCGACAGTCAACGCAGCCAAGAATGGACCAAGGAACTGGTAAAGTATGCTGTTGAACGGCGTGGGGAGAATCAACAACTTCTTCAGGCGTGGGTGAACAAATGGAAACCTCTGGCTTATCGTGCAGTTGAAGGACTCGCTGTTGTCTTTGGTAGTGCGCCATATTCTATAGAACCTGCTTATGTGACGCAAAGTGTTATTGCAGTTCATAAAGCATTTTTGACTCAGTGTCATTTAGAGTGAACTTTTCAACTTAGTGCATTTGGGTCTACGCCCAATGCACGTAATTGTTCCCGCAAACGCGCATTCTCCTGTTGTGCTGTTTCCGCTCGTTGGCGTTCAGCTTCTGCGCGTTGGCGTTCAGCTTCTGCGCGTTGGCGTTCAGCTTCTGCGCGTTGGCGTTCAGCTTCTGCGCGTTCTTCTCCTGTGAGTAACAGATTTCCTGCTTCATCCCACCAACGCAGCCAAGGTAACTGTGCATTCAAATAGTAACCTCGCCAAATACCCAATTCCACGCCCATAGGGGCAATAGGATAATGTCCCCTCTCGTTAGGACTCATCCGTTCGTAGCGCCCTGCAACCCATCGATAGACTTCTACTGATGCTTTTTTAACTTCATAAATACCGTAAAAAGCCGGGCGAATCACTTGTTCGTAAATCCAAAATTTGCCTTGGTAAGGGGTGTTATCCCTTTCTTCTTCCCCATTACCAGAAAGGAATTCCAGAACAATCAGGGGTGCGATCAGTTCTTGCCAAAGAACGTAGGAACGCCGTATTTCACCGTTAAGAGTGGGTGGTACATTAGGCACATAAAACCAGTCTGGTGCCTCTGCTCCTCTTTCTGGTGGATCTGTCATTCGCCAATAAATACCACAGTCTTGTCCGATGCAATATTGCCCATCCGGCTGAATTTCTTGCAAGCGTGGTTGAATCGAGTCGGTCAGTAAAATACTCTGGGGATGTTCCTGAAAGTTCTTCACAAAGGTACCATCAGACTCTGGTAGCTGGGTATGGTCTGGTAGGGCTTGGGTCTTGGGTTCAATCACCATCACATTACCTCGCCGAAATCATGAGGGCGTAAATATAATGTAGCTAAGTATTCCACTATCAGTTATCAGTTATCAGTTATCAGTTATCAAGTACCCGCAGTATCAAGATGTCCCAAGTCAATCTTCTTTTGTTCACTGGTCACTGTTCACTGTCCACAATAGCTCCATCAAATACTCAGCAATTCTTTTAGCTGCTCCTGGTTTCCCCATCCGCCGGATACCATTTTCCGCGATCGCTTGCAAAGTGTCTGGGTTGCTGAGAAGCGATCGCACTGCCCCAGCTACTTCTACTGGCTCTTCTACTAAAATCACAGATGCTCCTAAATGACGGCTTTGTGCTTCAGCAAAGACGGGGGTAAATTGGGGACCACTTCCGGGAATGGTAATTGCTGGTTTGCCCAAACCCACAAATTGTTCTGTTGCTGTCCCCGCCATGGCGATCGCCATATCTCCCAAATGCAAGCAGTCGTTATAGGCATTCTGCGACAAAATAAAAAACGCATTTTTTTGCTTAAATGTCAAGGCATTTGTATCAGGAATTTTGATTGGAGGTTCAGCGTGGGGATGCCAGCCTTGGGATTCAAGAATTTGGCGGATACTTTCAAAGTGTAAACTGGGGGCGATCGCTCCCAAAAATACCACTGTTCCAGAAGTGTGTCCTACAAACTCTTGCTCTGTGACAACAGCCATCATTGCAGATACGGCAATCATAATTTGGTGCCAGTTGGCGTATGCTTCTGGGGGACGCGAACCAGGGAGAATAGTCACAATCAAAGGTCGAGCTAATTCTTGTTTTTCTATGTCAGCACTATAAAATCTTGGACGTGGAATTGATGGTTCCAAACCATCCATCATTGGGTTGCCCAAATCAAAAGCGGGAATCGGCCACTTTTTCAATATCTCTGCTGTCAGCGAATCTCTAGGAAACACTGCCTTGCAACGTTGACGACTCATCAACCAACGTTCCCAAGGGTGGTAAATTGAACCGGAAAAGTTTTCCCACGATGCCCCTCTATTTTTCCGTTTTAATAAATCAACTTCATCTCGCACATAGTACTCTGATTTCGCCGTACCCACAAACGCATAGCTGGCATCACTCAACCAAGCAAATAACAGCGGTATAATATCGCCCACCGCTAAGATAGCTTTCCTGTTACCTAATTTTGTTTGTGTATTTACCCAGTGACGTACAGCGTTTATTTGACTTGCAGTAAGTTGTAACAAACCACCTTGTACATCTCGTACAAACTGGCGTCCATCCATGTAAACAAAGCCACCAGAGGGCATTGTACGTACTGAACCAATCAGGCGAATATTCAACTGTTGGTAAGCGTGTCCTTGTCCGACTAATGGCAAAGCGAAGATTTCCGGTGGGTTGGGTTGTTGCTGAAGTTCTTGCAAGATACGGACGGAGATCACATCCTCTCCATGTCCGTTGCTTAAAACAAGTAACCGCAAGCGAGAACTTTCTTCGGAGTTAGAGGTTACGGGTAAAGGTGATAATTCACTCATGAGAAACAAAAACTTAAATACAAGTGTCTTTTGGGAGAAGAGGAATGAATGGGGGTATAAATCGGCGCAAAGCAGGAAGTTAGTATTATCCCCATTACCTAACCTCAGTACGGAAGTACAAACTAACTCCCAGTGAATTAGGCTACTATTATGCGAGTTTCTTCTGCTGCAATTTTTACTTTAGTGACTTTAGCGGCTGGCAATGCTAGTCAGCAAGCATTGGCTGCACCCTCAGATACTCCTGAACAAGCTGAAAAACATGATAACTTAGTGGTGCCGGTGACTGAAGAAACACCTGCACAGATAGAAGGGATTGCACACCCGGAAACAGTAGTTATTGGACAATTTTCGCAAAAATCGGGCAATGTGCAAAGTGGTGGTAGCCATAATTCAGTTGTGATAGCTCCCCAAAAGAACAAACAGACACAGGAACAAGAAACAGCACAAGAAGTAGGAAGAGAAATTACTTTTCCATCCTCCCCATCTTCCTCATCCTCCCGATCTTCCTCATCCTCCCCATCCTCCCCTCCACCTACGAACAGTGATTTAGTAGTCTCTGCTACAGAAGTGCAGATAGTAGGAGCGAATGAAGAATTGCAGCAGATCATTCGCAGTGTGATCAAAACTCAGGCTGGTGGAGAAACAAGTCAAAGTCAGCTACAGAAAGATGTTACAGCAATTTTGCAGACAGGTTTATTTACGAAAGCTCGTGTGAATAGCCAATCTACACCAACTGGCTTAAGTGTAGAGTACCAAGTAGAACCAGTGATTGTGCGTTCTCTACAACTTTCAGGGGCTAATGCGCTGACGTATCAAGTCGCCAGGGAACGCCTTGAACCTCAAATAGGAAAAGTCATCAGCCCGAATGGTCTCAAGGAAGCAGTACAACAAATTAATAAATGGTACGCTGACAATGGTTATAAAGTTGCACGGGTGATATCAATCAAACCCAGCGCTGAAGGAATCCTGACTTTAAATGTTGCTGAAGGTGTCGTCAACGATATCAAGTTTCGTTTTGTTAATGACGAAGGCAAGTCAGTTGATGACAAAGGTAAGCCAGTCGCAGGACGTACCAAAACAGATTTCTTGCAGCAGCAACTGAAGCTGAAGCCAGGACAAATATATCAAGAAAATTTAGTTAAACAAGACTTACAGCAACTGTATAAAACTGGGTTATTTCAGAATGTTAACGTTGCTTTTGAAGGAGATGCGACAAAACTGGATGTTATTTACGAAGTCAAGGAGATAGGAGCGCGTTCTGTCAATTTGGGTGGTAACTATAGCGCCGATCAGGGAATAGTAGGCACGTTAAATTATCGAGATCAGAATGTTGGCGGGGTTAACGATACTTTCGGTGTCAATCTTGAAGTGGGTGCCCGTGACTTTCAATTTGATTCCAAGTTTACCAGTCCTTACCGGGAAACCAATCCAGACAGCTTTGGCTATAGTGTGAATGCCTTCCGCAAGCGGGGACTTTCTGACATTTTTGATGGAGATGTCAAGCTGGCAAATGGCGACAGAGTGCGCGAAGGTCGAGTTGGGGGCAGTTTTAGCTTTCAGCGACCAATTGAGGGCTGGGATACTTCTTTAGGACTCAACTATACCCGTGTCAGCCTTCGCGATCGCGACGGGAAAATTACCCCCACCGATGAAAAGGGCAATCCCCTGTCTTTTAGTGGTACGGGTATTGATGACTTGACGACTGTATCTTTAAGCGCCATCAAAGACGAACGGGATAATCCTTTGAATCCGACTCAAGGTTCTATTCTCAAACTTAGTACAGAACAGTCGATTCCTATTGGGGAGGGAAACATTTCCATGAATCGCATCAAGGCAAACTACAGCCAGTTTATGCCTGTGAAGTTATTTGAGTCTAAAAACCCACAAGTCTTTGCCTTGAATCTCCAAGCTGGTACAGTCTTGGGCGATTTACCTCCTTATGAAAGTTTTAACTTGGGCGGTCCCAATTCGATACGCGGTTACGATGGCGGTGATGTTGGCAGTGGTCGTACTTATGTATTGGCTTCCGCAGAATATCGCTTCCCGATTATCCAGGCATTGGGAGGTGTATTCTTTGCTGATTTTGGCTCAGACTTAGGTACTGGTGAAACTGTCTTGGGAAACCCTGCGGGAGTTCGTGGTAAACCAGGAACTGGTTTTGGTTATGGGGCGGGGGTGCGTTTTGACTCACCCTTGGGTTTAATTCGGGCTGACTTTGGACTGAATGACCAAGGAGAAAGCCGACTGCATTTTGGTATCGGTCAACGCTTCTAAAACTACAATGATCAAAGTACCAGAAAATACTTTGTATGGCGTACAAAGCTTTTAAGACCAAATTAAAACTCAACAACGAGCAAAAAACCTTGATGTCAAAACACGCAGGTTACTGTCGGTGGGTGTTTAATTGGGGTTTAAGGCTTTGGAGCGAAGCATACAAACAAGGGTTGAAAACGGCACTTGCTTCAACGGGGGGAACCCCCGCAACGCAGTGCCTCCCAAATGTGGGGATGTTGAAAAAGTTTTTCACAAACTACGTCAAGCCCCAGTACTCCTGGATGAACGAATTGTCATCCAAAGTGTACCAGTATGCTTTTATCAATTTAGCGGATGCATTCAAAAGGTTCTTTTCTAAACAGGGCAAGTATCCCAAATTTAAAAAGAAGGGTCGTTCTGACAGCTTCACTATAGACAATTCAGGTGCGCCAATCAAAATAGGCGGACTACGGCACAAACTACCGTTTATTGGATGCGTACGGACTTATGAAGGTTTGCCAGAGTGCGTCACAAAAAAAGTGACCATTAGCCAGCAAGCTGGTGACTGGTACTTGAGCTTTCACATTGAAATACCATGTCCACAGCCAACACCAAAACAATGTTTGAGTGTTGGGGTGGATTTGGGAATCAATGCGCTTGCAACACTTAGTACTGGTGTCGTGTACCCGAACCTAAAGGCGTATCGTCAAGCCAAGCAGAAACTCAGCATTTTGCAGCGTGCGATTACCCGTAAGCACAAAGGGTCGAGTAATCGGCGCAAAGCAGTATTAAGACTAGCGCGTCAGCACCGACGAGTTGCTAATATCCGGACTGACTACATCCACAAAATCACAACACACATAGCCCAGAACCACGGCGAAGTTGTGATAGAGGACTTAAATGTGTCAGGCATGATGACTAATCACAAACTTGCAGCAGCCATTGCTGACTGTGCGTTTTACGAATTCCGCCGACAACTTGAGTATAAGTGTGAGCGATATGGTTCTACTCTGGTGGTAGTAGATAGGTTCTACCCCAGTAGTCAACTTTGTTCTAGCTGTGGCTTTCAACAAAAAATGCCACTCAACGAGCGTGTTTATGTTTGTCCAAACTGTAAAGTCGGTCGGGATAGAGACTTAAACGCCGCAATCAATCTATCAAACTGGGGGAGGCTTTCTCCTGGAAAGCCTATGGAGCAGGTGCCGCCGACGGTCTGCGATGAAGTAGGAAATAAACGCTTTGAGCAACCTCGGTTGTTTTGAGTAGATTTTATAGAGCAGAAGAAAAAGTTTGGAACAGTCGTCTGTGGAGTGAGGTCATTGAAGAATGCTGAGTAATGAACTAGATTTGATATCGCTTAGGATTCACGTTAGACTCAAAACTCAAGACTGGAGCTTTGCTTTGTTTCACTCTTGAGTTTATGACGCAGTACTCATTATAGTTACTCAGCACTTGAATACTCAGGACTCCCTATATGTTAGCTGGTAAAACCTTGCAGGGTGGCAAATATAGCTTAGACCAGGAAATAGGTCGAGGCGGCTTTGGTATTACATTCAAAGCAACTCACCACTTCTTGAATCATATAGTGGTGATTAAAACTCTCAATGAAAAGCTGCGACAGCATCCTGATTTTGTCAAGTTCTCGCGCCAATTCCAGGATGAGGCGAGACGATTGGCGACTTGTATCCACCCAAATATTGTCCGCGTGAGCGACTTTTTTGTTGAAGATGGGTTGCCCTACATGGTGATGGAATATATTCCGGGTGAAACTTTGGCAGAAGCATTTGTCTTACCAGGGATGCCTTTATCAGAGGTGACAGCAATTCATTACATCCGCCAAATTGGAGCCGCTTTGCAAGTGGTGCATCAAAATGGTTTGCTGCACCGGGATGTGAAACCAGACAACATCATCCTCCGCAAAGGAACTTCTGAGGTGGTGCTGATTGATTTTGGCATCGCACGTGAATTTAATAATGGGGTCAGACAAACTCACACAGGTATTGTTTCTGAGGGCTATTCCCCAATGGAACAGTATTTGTCACAAGCAACCCGCACTCCTGCAACCGATGTTTATGGTTTGGCTGCAACACTTTATGCACTGTTGACAGCACAAGTGCCTATGCCAGCACTGCTACGCGATCGCGAACAAATGCCTGCTCCCCGCGAGTTACAACCCTACTTAAGTGCTGCTGTCAATCAAGCCGTGATGCGTGGTATGGCAATTGAGGCTCGCTTTCGTCCACAGACAGTGGCAGAATGGTTGGTGCTGTTACCGGGCAATAGAGAAGCTACACAGCAACCAGTATTAACACAAACAGTGCCAACTGTCAATTTATCTGTCGATGCATACCCAGATTTGCCACCGCAAGTGGCGGCTCTGAGCAAAACGTCAACCCCATCACCTTTGGGGAATGTCAATTTCAACAAAGTTGTCAACAAATTCTCGTCACCTAAGGTGTTTATTGCCACGGGTGTAGCTCTTGTGGCTGCTACAGCAGGTTTTGCTGTCACAAGTATAGTTACCAAAACTCAGCCACGCTCATTTCCACAACCTGTTGTAGAAAAGCGTGATGCTAACGAGGAAACACCTAAAATAAACATTACACCATTGCCTTCAACTCAACAGACTAACACTGCCGAGAAAGAAAATAATGCTTCGTCGCCAGTTGAATCTGCACCCACCTCCACACGGCGTAGGCGTATCCGTAGTGTTTCAACTGAAGAATCTCCCAGCCGCAATGTCACAGAAGAATCGCCTCAAACCTACTCCAGAAAATCCCGCTCTCGCCGATATCAACAAGAATCCCAAGAAGCTTCCCCTTCCCCTAGCAGTGATTCCTCGTCGCCATTAGTTGAGCGACTCCGGGCAATTCGCGAATCTCGCAAAACTTCCTCTTCACCATCTTCAGTAAATAACCCACCGTCTTCTCGTGGCGCTTCTGAGTCGTCGCCCCCACCCAGCCAATCGAATAATTCTCCTGTTGTTATACCAGCACAGCCATCTACAGCGGAATCAAAGCAGTCTGATTCTCCTGCTGTAGTCGTTCCTACAGTAGAACAAGTGAAGCAAAATTCATCATCCGCTGAAACTCAAACTGAACTGCAACATGACAAGGAAGATAAGGAGCTGCAAAACCCACAAACTGATAACAATTAGTTCATAGTTGATCATCAAAACTGGAAATTCCAGAGTTTTTTTAAGTACTAAAATATTGACAATTTAGTAGCTGTGTGGTATTTACTTTGTTCTACCTGATGTAGTAGCGATCGCCAAACCTCGTACCCTTCTGTGTTCAGATGCAATCCATCTGTGGTCAATTCTTGGCGCAAGTTACCTTCAAAATCTGTAAATGAATCATAAAGATTCAAATAATCAGCTCCTTCTTGTCTCGCGATTAGGGCGAGTTGATCATTAAGATGACGAATACGGGTATTAGGGATTGCAGACAAACGAGTTGGCAGAATCGATTGGATAAAAATTATGGTTTTTGGGTGAGTTTGTCGCAACTTGCGGACAATCTGGCGGTAATTGCCTAAAATGATTTCGTCTTTTGTACCCTTCCGCAAGTCGTTAATTCCAGCCATGATATAAATCACATCTGGTTTGGTTTCACCAAAAACAGACAACCTTTTTAAAATACCATTGGAAGTCTCTCCAGAAATTCCCTGATTCAGCCACAATCTACCTACAGGCAATTTTTCTCTAGGAAACCATAAACTTAAAGAATCACCCACTAGGATTCCTAAACGATTATCCCCTTGACTTTGAGCCATTGCTTTGGCTTCCATAGCCAATAAGTTTTTCCAATCCTCATATGTCAGTTGAGCTTTCTTCGTAGATATCAACGATGACTTTATGCTGTCTTCTGGTAAGCTTGGATAAATCTGACCCGCTTTCAGCGCCGCTAACCTTTCGTAGTAAAGTTGGTTTCCAGATGTAATTCGCCGAGGAACGAGTTGAGTTTTTGGGCTAAGCTGCGATTCTACTGGCTTTGGCAACCAAGAGTCACTAAATTCTGGTAGAGAAATTTCTGCGCTAGAGAATATTTTTCCACCGACACTTGGCTTTAAATCGTCTTTTAAATTCCAAATGACTCCGCTATTTCCTAAGTTGACATTTGGCAGATGTGGAAGAGCTGATGTTGGTATTACCAATCCTGTTAACAAGCCTGCTGCCAACAGATAAAGGTCCCTCATCTTGATATCTCTCCTCGACGTACTGCTTTTTTCTATTGGCAGCATTAATTAGTTGAATTCAGGAAAATTTTAAATAGTTATCTCATTATTTTTATTTATGTATCTATTTGTGTAAAGCTTGGCGACATTGTATTTATAATCTCTTCAAGGTTTTTGCATATTGCTTATACCAATTTTCATTAGACCTTTTGCGTAAGTAGATTCCATAAGTAGATTCCATCTGTGCCCACCCCCCTCATTCCCCCCTACAAGAGGGGGGAAGACAGAGGAAAAACTTTTATTTATTGTGCATCTGTGGTTAATTATTCTTTTTTTTGACTTTTGCAAGAAGTCTATTGTTGTCAAAAACTACTCGCGTCACCTCATGTGGTACGGCATCTAGGAAGCAGGTTTTTATGTAGCATTTTATACTGTTTTTGTTCGTCGTCAAGGTTGGGTGAAACCATGACACGCACAGGACAACATCCCCCACGAGTACTCTTGAAGCACCCACAGATATCTGTGGTGGCTGTAGTGATTGCGAAGAATCCTGCTTATACGTCTCAACTCCTAAGCTATCGGGATGAAGTGGTTTTCACCGATACCAGTATTCGGGAGTATTGGGACGCTAATCTAAAACTCTGGGTTGATAGGGATATCAATGCCGCTATCAACCTCAAGAGAGTGGGGCTGGACGTGTTCCCCACTATAAAACGCCGTAAAGGTGGCATCGTGATAGTTGGTTCTATCACTGATGATACCTCCAAGGAAGTTCTACGTATTCTAAGGCGCAAAGCGCCACGCTTCGCGAACGGAATACTTGAGAAGCCTACACCTCCCGCTCCGGGTAGGTGTAGGAGCGTCACGAATCTTCAAACCGGTAACGACTACCGATAATATAATCTTCATTAATTTCAAACGAAATCCATCGGCGTTGTAAGATTTCTGCAACGAAACCCGTTGTGTTAGAACCTGCGAATGGATCTAAAACAATATCACCTTCATCAGTCAAAAATTTAATGAAGAATTGTGCAAAACCTTGAGGAAAACGTGCAGGATGTGGTTTAATTCCTGCAGCTTTACAGCGACGCAAGTAAGCACTATTGGATTCTGTATTCGCGATTTCTAATAAATTTGGTGGAATAGCGCCTTGATTATCCTTCTGAAATTTGTCAGAAATATCGTGACCACTAGGACGGATTTTTGCTTTATAGCCATTTTTAAGTAATTGCTTCATACTTTGGCTATATGGCTTTAAAACTTTTCTATTGTCGGCTTTGGGGTGAGGCGTTTTAGACAACCACCAAACCACATTCACTGAATCTTTAACACGAATCCGTCTGATTGTTACCCATTCAGCAGGTGTTGGGAGTCGTGCTGGATTATAGTGATAAAATTCTTGAGCGAGAAAAAAGCCGACTTCCTTACACAATCTCACTAAAAGCTCATATTGGTAGATACTTCGTACTGGATGACCAGGAAGATAAGCTCCACCTAAATCTAAAATAAATGAGCCATTTTCTGCTAGAACTCTTTTAAATTCGTGGGCAAAAGGGAGAAACCATTCTATATATTTTTCTTCACTTTCGTTGCCGTATTCTTTTTTGCGTGTGAGTGCAAATGGAGGTGAAGTGATGATTAAGTTAATGCTGTTGTCTTCAAGAAATTGAAGTAATTTTAGGGTATCACCTAAATATACTGCTCCGTTTTTCTGAGAATAGTAAGGCGTAAAATTTAGTATTTTTTTTTGTGTTTGTTGTTCTATCAAAACTTCTAACTAGGTGACAATTTAATTATAAAAATAACAGCCTCATGTCATCTATCTTCAAGACTATATAAGTCTGGTTCATGATATAGAAAATCAAATGCTTTACCATACTGTGCAAGTTGCATTAAGTCGTGGGTTCATGGATATGAGCTATCAAAAAATAGCTTTTCTTCTAAGAAAGAGCGTTCTTCTTCTGAAAGAGATAAGATGACTTTTACCAGTGATTCAACAAGTTTAGTATTCATATGTGACATACTCTGGGATTTATGCTAATCCGTTCTTGCCAGTTTGTCATTGTTCTGATCACTTACAACATAGGCTTATTGTAGGCGATCGCTCTGCTGGCTTACCTGATAAATTACTTTGTAAATAACTTCTATCAAACTTACCACTTTTTATATGGTAAAAATTTACCAGACATAACCACTTTCACTCGCTCCCCTTTAGGGTCTTCTTCTTTTTCAATTTCCAAAGTAAAATCAATCGCACTCATAATACCATCACCAAACTTTTCGTGAATGACGGCTTTCATCGGCATTCCATAAACTTGCATTATCTCGTAGAAACGATAAATGAGTGGATCAGTTGGGACAACTGGACCAAGACCTTTCACCGGATATTCAGTCAATTCTTTCACATAACTTGCATCCAGCCCTAATGCTTCAACTAATAACTTCGCCTCTTCCTCTGAAGCACTAGCTTGACGGTAAATGACAGATGCAATCCACACTTCGTCACGTCCCAGAATCTTTTCCAAATCGGCAAAGGTTAGTCCCTTATCTTTTTTCGCAGTCAAAAGCTTTTGAGTCACTTCAGGGATGGACACTGGAAAACTCCTGCAGTTAAATGTTACTTCTTTTGTAGAAAAAGTTTATCGCTTTTTCACAGCTTATTGTCTCATAAGCTTGGTTTGAAAACATGAAAATACCCAGGACATACCGAATCAATAGTGAACTACCTACACCGCCTGAGTACAAGTCGGTGTAGGCTTCTGGCACGCTCTTAACGTTTTCAGAACTTCCTTCAAGGTACTATTAGTAGTAGAGTTAGTTACTACTGGATTCCCTCTACGGCGTTTTATCGTTGGGAACAGTCCCAGCCCAACGCGCTTTATGTTGATGGATGCGTTCACATCACGATCAACAAGGAGCGATTCTTTCTCATCCCAATACGAGCGGATGTCGCAGTTAGTGAAGATGAACTCGTCACGATACGCGAGTAATTGAGATGTATATGCAGGGTTTACTGCTATCGTCCTAGCCCCAGCTTTTGCAGCTATGTATTCTAGGATGGTGAAAAACTGCCCGAATGCAGCATCAGCCCAAGACTTGTTCAACCCAGACTTAGCCGACTGACCATTAGGTAAGTATTTGCCGTCAACATCGAGTTTGGCTTTGTTTCGCTTCGACAAAGCTTTTAGGTTTAAGTCCTCATGAATGAAAACTTTTTTACCCGTTTTTACCAGTTGATGGGCAGTTTTAAATGCATGGTCACGACGAGAACGGGCAATACGTTGATGTTCTCGTGCTTCTCGTTTTGCATTTCTTAGACGCGCTCTACTACCTTTTTTCTTGCTTGCTTTACGTTTGGAAACCTTAGCCAAGCGTTTTTCAGACTTCCTGAAAGATTTCAGTGCTGGGAGTTTAGTGTTCTGTGAAGTTGCAAGATAGTCGTCCTCATGCAATACCGCGTCCAATCCAACAGTGTTATCCCAGGTAGGAACCACATCGTCAGCGGTGAATATTGGGACTGAGGGGTCTTCTAAACAAATTGTGATATACCAACCGTCTGCCGACTTAGTTAGCAAAGCATTTTTAAGGATAAAACCGTCTGGCAATGGACGGTGTAGCCGCACCTTTATCCAGCCATCAAGCTTTGAAATGGACAAAAACAACCAGTCCTTTTCGATACGCTCAACACTGATGGCTTGACCTTCTATGCGCAGAGTGCGGTAACGTGCAGCGCTTTTAAAACGAGGTTTGCCACTACAAGTCCCGTTGCAGTCACCTTTAAGGAAGCCAGAAAAAGCGTTGGCGACTCGCTTTGAAACATCTTGCAACGTTTGGGATGGAACGCGCTTATAGTCTAGCAACTCGCCCGAATAACCAACCTTAAGTAGGTCTTCCTTAATGATGGGAAGCTGTTTCTTTTGAGAGTAAAAATCAGGTCTATCTCGCAGTTGGGGTAATGAACAGACCAAAGGACAAACATTGATGCTGTTGCGGTTGTGTTCGTACCAATCAAAACGGTCTCCTAGTTGCTTGTTATACCAGTGGCGGCAAACTCTCAACCAGCTATTCAATTCTAATTTTTGATTGGTATGAAAGTAGACGCGATACTGGTAATTAAGCAACATTTGTTTCGTTTGTCTCGTTGCTTTAATTTCTTTTACTATCTATAAATAGCTTATAGCCATAAGCAAAACAAGTCAATGAGAAAAGGTAAAAAAGCTGTAAAGAATGTGCCTCTGTTCTATGAAGAAGTGAAAACCGCGCACCATATAATCGTTACACCCACAGCGTGGCGTACGTTGCAAGCGCGTGCAAAAGAGCAAGGAATAAGTGTCAGCGAACTCATTGAGCGTTGGGCGATACCTGACAAAAACTCGGACACCCCCCATCTGGATTAACTACGTTAATCTACGATGAGGGGTGTACCTCGTTTTTGTCCCGCGATTCATCCCACACCTCCCTACGGGTAGGATGTGGGGCTTCTCGCGGGTTAAGCTAAACGCTAGTATTAAAAGTGATGAAATAAACCGCCCCATCTAACTCCCAATCAGGCAATCTTCTCTGGGTGATGTTAAACTTTGACTCTTTCATTTACCAAACAAAACTTATTTCTCTTGTGGGGTGGGCCGGAAAGCCCGCCCCAAACCCTTATTTATAGTTCCCAGCACAAAAGTTTAAATAACTTAGATAACAAAAAATCCCCCACCCGAAGGCAGGGGATTTTATTTACTTACCTACAGCTACTTATTCAGTCAACTCATTAACCAAACTTACCAGCAGTAGAGGCAATCAAGAACGCTGCGTAGGTGAGGACGTAGCCAACTGTAAAGTGAACTAGACCCGTCAACCAACCTTGAACGATGGACAGAGCAACGGGCTTGTCTTTCCAGCGAACCAAGTTCGCTAAAGGAGTGCGCTCGTGTGCCCAAACCAGTGTTTCAATCAACTCTTGCCAGTAACCTCTCCAAGAGATGAGGAACATGAAACCGGTTGCCCAAACAAGGTGTCCGAAGAGGAACATCCAACCCCATACAGCTAAGTTATTCATACCGTATGGGTTATACCCGTTGATCAACTGAGCGGAGTTAGCCCACAGGTAATCACGCAGCCAGCCCATGAGGTATGTAGAAGACTCATTGAACTGAGCTACGTTGCCTTGCCAAATACCCAGGTGCTTCCAGTGCCAGTAGAAGGTGACCCAACCAACGGTGTTGAGTGCCCAGAATATGGCGAGGAAGAACGACTGTTCCCAAGCGGAAGTTTGGCAAGTACCGCCGCGACCTGGACCGTCGCAAGGGAAGGTGAAACCGAAATCCTTCTTGTCAGGCATCAGCTTAGTACCACGGGCATCCAACGCACCCTTAACACAAATGAGGACAGTTGTGTGTATAGCGAGAGCGAAGGCGTGGTGTACTAAGAAGTCACCAGGACCAATGGTCAAGAACAGGGAGTTGGTGCCATTGTTGATAGCATCCAGCCAACCAGGTAACCAAGGACCGCCAGCCAAGGAAGCAGCGCTGTCAGGATTGGACAGTAGGGTGTTTAAACCGTACAGTACTTTCCCGTGAGACGACTGAACGAACTGTGCAAACACAGGCTCAATGAGGATTTGCTTCTCAGGGGTGCCGAAGGCAACCACTACGTCGTTGTGTACGTACAGACCCAAGGTGTGGAAGCCCAAGAAGAGGGATACCCAGCTCAGGTGCGAGATGATCGCTTCTTTGTGCTTCAGTACGCGGTCGAGTACGTTGCCCTTGTTTTGATCTGGGTCGTAGTCACGTACCCAGAAAATTGCAGCGTGGGCGAAAGCACCGACCATGAAGAACACAGCGAGGTACTGGTGGTGAGTGTACAGTGCTGCCTGGGTTGTGTAGTCCTTAGCTATGAAGGCGTAAGGAGGCATTGCGTACATGTGCTGCGCTACCAAGGAAAGAGCAGTACCTAGTGCTGCCAGGTGTATGGACAACTGGAAGTGTAGGGAGTTGTTATATGTGTCGTACAGTCCTTGGTGAGGCAGGTTGAACTGACCTTCGGTGTTGATGCCAAAGAAATTCTTGGCGTTCAACATTTCTTTGATGCTGTGACCGATACCGAAGTTGGTACGGTACTGGTGACCGGCGATGATGAAGATAACCGCGATCGCCAGGTGGTGGTGAGCCATATCAGTCAGCCACAGGGACTGAGTCTGAGGATGGAAGCCACCTAAGAATGTCAGAATCGCAGTACCTGCACCTTGAGATGTGCTGAATAAGTGGTCCGCGGTGTCGGGGTTAGCAGCGTAAACGCCCCAGTTACCTGTGAAGAATGGTGCCAAACCTTCTGGGTGTGGCAGGGTGGTTAGGAAGTTATCCCAACCTACGTGCTGTCCGCGAGATTCGGGGATCGCAACGTGAATTAAGTGACCAGCCCAAGCCAAAGAACTCACACCGAACAAACCAGCCAAGTGGTGGTTCAAGCGAGGTTCAGCACTCTTAAACCAAGCCAAGCTAGGACGGTACTTAGGTTGCAAGTGTAACCAACCAGCGAACAGGAACACTGCTGCCAAGATGAGGAGGAACACTGAACCTTGGTACAGGTCATTGTTCGTCCGCATACCAATGGTGTACCACCAGTGGTAAACACCAGAGTAAGCAATGTTAACTGGATAGTTAGCGCCGCCTTGGGTAAAAGCTTCTACTGCTGCTTTACCGAAGTGGGGATCCCAAATCGCGTGGGCAATTGGGCGAATATGAAGAGGATCTTTAATCCACTGTTCAAAGTTGCCTTGCCAAGCTACGTGGAACAGGAGGCTGGATGCCCACAGGAAGATGATTGCCACATGACCGAAGTGAGTCGCGAAAATCCTTTGGTAAAGATTTTCTTCTGTCATGCCATCGTGGCTTTCAAAATCATTTCCCGTAGCCATCGCATACCAGATCCGACGCGTAGTCGGGTCCTGTGCGAGATCCTGGCTAAATTTTGGATATTTCGTTGCCATAGGTTTGATAAATTCTCTGACCTTCAGCCATCAGGTTTTTAGACTTCTGAGTTCTGAGTTCTGAGTTCTGAGTTTTCAAATCAAAACTCAAAACCCAAAACTCATGACTCATCAAGCTGATTTTTAGCCCAGTGAAATGATTCGTGCGTGGAAGAACGCCCAGGTAGTCACAATTCCTCCCAAGAGGAAGTGAGCCACCCCGACAGCCCGACCCTGAATGATGCTTAGAGCGCGAGGCTGAATTGACGGTGCTACTTTCAGTTTATTATGTGCCCAAACAATCGACTCAATGAGTTCTTGCCAGTAGCCTCGACCACTAAACAGGAACATCAAGCTGAATGCCCAGACAAAGTGAGCTCCTAAGAAGAGCAGACCATAAGCTGACAGCGCACTGCCGTAGGAGTTAATCACTTGTACAGCTTGTGCCCATTGGAAATCACGCAACCAGCCGTTGATTGTGATGGCACTTTGGGCAAAGTTACCACCAGTGATGTGGGTCACAACACCATCTGAGTCTACCGTTCCCCAGACATCTGATTGCATCTTCCAGCTAAAGTGGAAAATTGCAATTGAAATGGTGTTGTACATCCAGAACAAACCGAGGAATACGTGGTCCCATCCAGATACCTGACAGGTACCGCCACGACCAGGACCATCGCAGGGGAAGCGGAAGCCCAAGTTCATCTTGTCTGGAACCAGACGAGAACTGCGGGCAAACAGGAATCCCTTCAACAGAATCAGCACTGTGACATGAATTTGGAATGCGTGAATATGGTGGATCATGAAGTCCGCCGTACCCAGCGCAATCGGCATCATTGCCACTTTGCCGCCTACAGCCAGGATACCACCGCCGAAGGCATAGCTAACGGGTTCTAGTGCATTGGGCGCAGTTGCACCAGGAGCGACCGTGTGCAGGTTTTGTACCCATTGGGCAAACACTGGCTGCAACTGAATTGCCGTATCCGAGAATGTATCTTGGGGACGACCCAAGGCACGCATCGTATCGTTGTGTACATACAGTCCAAAGCTGTGGAAGCCCAGGAACATACATACCCAGTTCAAGTGAGAGATGATTGCATCTCTGTGACGAAGTACTCGATCCAGCACGTTGTTCTGGTTCACCACCGGATCGTAATCCCGCACCATAAAGATGGAAGCGTGAGCGGCTCCACCAACAATCAGGAAGCCGCCAATCCACATGTGGTGAGTAAAGATGCACAGCTGGGTGGCGTAGTCAGTTGCCAAGTACGGATACGGAGGCATCGCGTACATATGGTGCGCCACGATGATGGTCAATGAACCCAGCATTGCCAGGTTGACTGCCAATTGAGCGTGCCAAGAGGTGGTGAGGTTTTCGTAGATACCTTTGTGACCATCACCAGTGAAGGGACCTTTGTGGTTTTCCAGAATCTCTTTGATGCTGTGACCAATACCCCAGTTGGTACGGTACTGGTGACCAGCAATGATGAACAGGACAGCGATCGCCAAATGGTGATGAGCAATGTCCGTCATCCACAACCCGCCTGTGACTGGGTTCAGACCGCCCTTGAAGGTGAGGAAGTCCGCATACTGACCCCAGTTCAACGTCCAGAAAGGCGTTAAACCATTGGCAAAGCTGGGGAACAGCTCGGTTATCAAGTCACGATTCAAAATGAATTCGTGGGGCAACGGCACATCTTTAATGGCTACTCCCGCATCCAGCAGCTTATTAATAGGCGCGGATACGTGAATTAAGTGACCTGTCCACCCCAAGGAACCCAAGCCCAATAGTCCTGCCAAGTGGTGATTGAGCATCGACTCCACGTTCTGGAACCATTCCAGCTTAGGAGCGCGCTTGTGGTAGTGGAACCAGCCTGCAAACAGCAACAAGGCTGCTAACACCAAACCGCCAATCGCGGTGACGTAGAGCTGGAACGTATTTGTAATACCCCAGCCACGCCATATTTGGAAAAAGCCGGAGGTAATTTGAATGCCGTGGAAACCGCCGCCAACATCTGCATTTAAAATTTGTTGACCGACAATTGGCCAAACGACTTGAGCGCTAGGTTTGATGTTGAGGGGGTCGCTCAGCCAAGCTTCGTAGTTTGAAAAACGAGCGCCATGAAATATCATCCCGCTCAGCCACAGAGTCACTACAGCTAAGTGACCGAAGTGTGCCGCAAATATCTTGCGGGATACGTCTTCTAAATCGCTTGTATGTGTATCAAAATCATGGGCGAGTGCGTGAAGGTTCCAAATCCAGGTTGTGGTTTTGGGACCTTTGGCTAGGCTTCTGTCGAAATGTCCCGGTTTTGACCACAGTTCAAATGAGGTTGGAACCGGATCATTATCGACTATGACTCTTGCCTTTTTTTCCTCTCGCTCCGGAGGACTAATTGTCATTCGACCTCCCCTCTTAGCAGGTTTGAAAAATCATGAATACCACATATTGTCTTCATGGCTTTAGTTAAGCTTTATCGCGGCCTCCAGAAATAGACTTTACTGGAGCAGCGGCGAAGACCGTCTGTGGAGATTGCTTTCTGTTGAATTATAAAGGCTTATCTCGTACATAGTTAGAGACTTGTTAACAATAATTCAAAATCGGTGAATCAATTGTCTCATCTACCTTTTCCTTTGAAACTCCTGAGCAAAAAGTCAATACTTTATTCATTTATTTTACATCCCTTAACATTTAGCAAAACTTATGCTTTTATCACAAAAAGCTATTTTTTCGGGTTTAACTGCTTTTGCTTAATATTACTTAATATATGTATTAAAGAAATTTTTGTCATAGCAGATAATAAGCTTTCATGAAATTATTGTGCAAAATTTTGTAACAAATATGACTTTTAAAAAGCGATGACTCAGATAAGTCATGGCAAAACCACATTTTTGAGAAATATCCAAGTCGTTTGTAGGGGCACAGAGCAATGCTGTGTTCCCCTACAAAGGTGGTGTATGCAACCGAGAAGCGCTATAGTGACCAATGGACAGTTTGAGCCAAAATTATCACTTGTTTAGGAGTATGACTGGGTGGAAAGCATGAACTTGTGGCGGAAGACCGCAATGGCTATCCTCAGGTTGCTAATGGTATGCGTGCTGGTGTTAACTTTGACCAGCTGTGGAGAGAAAGCCGTTAGCCAAGAACCGTCTGGCAGCTTGCCAGAAAAAGCTCAACTTTCAAAGCAAATCTCAGAAGTTTCCCCACCAGCAACAATCCAAGAACTGCGCCTAGCCTTGGAAGTTTATCAGCCACAAGTAACACTAGTGACACCTAAACAGGATGAAATCCTGCAAGAAAACACAGTCACAGTTCGCTTTCAGGTCAAAGACCTACCTATATTTAAAGATCCAGAACTCGATCTTGGTCCCCATTTACACGTCATTCTTGATAACGAACCTTATATAGCCGTATACGACCTGAATCAACCCCTGGTTTTGCCAGACTTGTCCCCAGGTACCCATACACTACGTGTCTTTGCCTCGCGTCCTTGGCATGAAAGCTTTAAGAATGAAGGTGCTTATGCCCAGTCAACATTTCACATCTTCACCAAAACCGACGACAACAACCCCGATTTAACCAAGCCACTGTTAACATACAGTCGTCCCAAAGGCAGCTACGGTGCAGAACCAATTTTACTGGACTTTTACCTAACTAACGCCCCATTGCATCTGGTTGCTAAAGACAATCCCAATGACGACATAGCAGATTGGCGCATTCGCTGCACAATTAATGATGAAAGCTTTGTTTTAGACCGCTGGCAAGCCGTTTACCTTAAAGGCTTTAAACCAGGTAAAAATTGGGTAAAACTTGAGTTCCTCGACGAACAGGGAAACCCTGTAAAAAATGTCTTCAACAGCACAGTAAGACTTATTACCTATGAACCCAAGGGGAAAGACACTCTATCTAAAATTGTTAGAGGAGAACTGTCAGCAGATCAAGTTCGCAGCATAGTAGACCCGAATTATACCGCCAAAATACCAACTGCCGAACCCACACCTACCCCAACTTCAACGCCCAAGGTTGAACAAACAACACCTGAAACACAAAAGGAAGAAAAGCAGCCTGTTCCTGAAACTGAACCGACACCTATCCCAACTTCAACGCCCAGCGTTGAAGAAACAACACCTGAAACACAACCTCAAGCTGAAAAACAGCCCGTTCCTGAAACTGAATCTCAGCAAGCGCCTCAAATACAGCCTGAGAAACCAAAATCAGGCGGCTTTTTCAATCGGTTACAGCGTCGAACAGGCAAGGCACCTACTCCACAAACAACTGCTGAACCAACTCCTGGCTTACCTCCCACTTTGCCAGAGGTTATTGAGACTCCCCAACCAGAAATCACAGCACAACCACAGCCAGAGGTGACACCCCAAGCCGAAGCAACGCCTGTACCACAAACAGTTGCTCCTCAGCCAGAACAAAGACGGGGATTGGGTGGGTATTTTAATCGTCGGGCAGGCAAGATACCAACGCCACAAACAACTGAACCAACTCCTGGCTTACCTCCCACTTTGCCAGAGGTTATTGAGTCCCCTGCAGCAGAATCAGTTGCACCTCAAGGAGAAACCACGGCAGAACCCAAACCACAGCTAACGCCAGAAGCTGAAACAACCTTACCTCAAAAAATCGCCCCCGATCCAGAAAAACCAGAATTGACACGGTATTTCAGCCCCCGTCAGTACCCAGGTGCTGCACCATCTCATACCTTGCCGCAAACTGCACCAGATGTTATTAAGCCTCCATCACTTCTTGAAACATTAGAAAAGGCAACCACGCCCGAACAGTCAAGCGAAGAAATCCAGGAGGCACAGTAATCAGCAGTACGAGAACTAAAACCAGATTTGAATTATGGAAATTTGACAAGGTTTGAACAGTGCGATCGCTCTTTAGGGCGATCGCACTGTTTCTCGACCATCTCTTTGGCTTAGTTGTAGTAAGCTATCACAACTCTACTGAAACCGTTCCCAGCACATCTAAAGGTGCTGTTATGACTCTTGAGTCGGTTTTAATGCGAGCCGCTTATCGAGAATATAACTGGTAGTAGTTAATCCAATTCCAATGCTAAGAATAGCCAGTAATACCAAGAAGAAGGGATCATGATTGAGGAGATAAAAACTGATTAAACACACAAAGAAAAAGCTCCGCACAATTAGTGTTGTCGAATAAAGCGAACTGAGACGAAGCCGAATCATTTGCACAACAATGATTCCTAATCCAATCACGAACATACCCGTAATACGCGGAAATATGTCTCCATAATCACTATTGGACAACAGAAGTTTCAGAGCAAAGCGTGGTGCTAATAATAGCATAACGCCGCTTGGAATGAGATAGCCAGCCAAGTAAAACAAGCTTAGTCGTGTTCTTTCCATTGAAGTTCTTTAAATAAATGAGTTCATGTTCTTGCTCAACTAAATTGAGAAAGACAATGAATTAACTGGGAAAACACTTGGCAAATGCCTGAAGAAATTTGAGTGAACCATTGACGCGAATCTTGCGTCGCAACAACGCCCAAATTAAGTTCTGCTCTTTTGTCAAAAACTGAAGCCAAGCGTCGGTGTCGGGGTTTATGCGACACCACCCACACTTTGCCCGGAAATCGCTCCATCTCCATTGGGAACGCTGCTGATGGATTCATCGCTCGCACCCCAATCTCTTCCAAGGTTTTTACGATGCTCCGTGCTACGTCATTCGTGTGGTCGTAATTAGCATGAAACTCAAGGTTGGCAATGGATCGAGCAGGGGTACGGACATTTTCGCGATTCATGCGGCATACAAAGCTAATTAGCGTTTTGGTAGCTGGAAACGCAGCCAAAATGTCTTGCCGTTGATTATCAATGGCAGGTCGTTCTAGTTCCACAAATCCGACATCATCAGCACCAGCGTCTAGACACAGCTTCCGCAGCCGATCCGCATCGAGGACTGCAGGACTCGTTGCACGGTTTTCCACAGTGATCTGCTCGCGCCACCGTTTAACGGTTGGATGATCATCGAACTTGGGCATACTGTCCTCCAAAATCACGCTTTTTATGTATATACATATATTATTTGTATTATTTGTCAAAATTTTTAGGCGGTATCTGTTAGAGCTAGGGTATCAGACAGCAGCGAGAGTAACTCTTGCGATCGCTGTTGTCCAAATCGCGCTTGCACTTCGGCTTGAGCTTGTTCCCATAACGGTAAGGCTTGGGCTAAGAGCGCACGACCTTCAGGGGTGAGCGATACAAGCCTGATTCGTCGGTCTTCACCAGGTTCCATGATGACCAATTTCCGTTTTTCAAGTACTTTGAGATTCCTCGTTAAGGTCGTCTGATCTGTGAAGAGCTCTTGAGCCAAGCGAGTCACGGGTGTAGATTCCACTAAATGAATCGCCACCAACAGCGTAAATTGGTTTAACACCAATCCCACCGGACGCAGTGCTGCATCATAGATTTGCGTCACAATCCGCGAAGCTCGACGAATATGCATTCCCATGCAGCTTGACGGAATGAGGCTGACCTTAGTGAGATTGGATTGAGAATTTGGCTTGGTCATAAAAGTATGTATATACATAAATTTTAGACTTGTCAACTATTAAAAACTTTCGACTGCTAGCCAAAAACACTTAATTGTAAACCTTGGGATAAAGCTTCAACAAAAGCGATCGCCCCGATAGAATTACCAATACTATCCAAGGCAGGACTGTAAAGTGCGATCGCCCCTTGATTTGGTACTATCGCAACCACTGCGCCACTGATACCAGATTTCATCGGCAAACCAATCCGTAAAGCATACTCAGAAGAAGCTGCGTACAGCCCACAGCTTAACATCAGCGAGTTGAGAATACGGCGATGCTGCGGCAAAATCAATTCACTTTCAACAGCCAAAAGCAAACCCAAACGGGCTAAGTCTTCCACATTACCTGAAAGACAGCATATTTGCTCGTAAGTGTCAAGAGCTATATCAGGATTCTTTACATAGCCTGCTTCGGTAAGATATTGCGTAATCGCTTGATTTGCTTGGGAGTCAGATGCTCGCACAGAAGCCAGCATAACTTCATCTAACTTGAGGTGAGAACCTGCGAGTTGGTTGAGCCATTGACAAAGTTGTTGACAGCGATCGCTAGCGTCTTTTCCTGGTAACTTATCCGCAAGAGTAATTGCTCCACTGTTAATCATAGGATTGCGGGGTCGTCCATGATCAGCAATCAGTTGCTCTAAGGAATTGAAAGGAGCATCCGATGGTTCAACCCCAACCCACTGAAAAACCGTCTCTGCTCCAAATTGTTCTAGTAGATACAGTAGCGAAAACGGCTTTATCGCGCTCATCAGGGGGAATACACAACTTGTATCGCCTTGGCTGAAAGTTTGCCCCGAAGCACAGCAGATGTGAACCGCAAACCAATCGGGATTAGCTAATGCCAATTTGGGAATACGGTTAGCAACTTGTCCTTGATGTGCCAAGACTTTGGCTTGTTGCGCCCAAGCTGATAACTTGGTAATAGTTAGCCTTTCCAATCCAACCATGTGACATCCTCCTACACTCCCCTATCGGGTGAGTGTAGGCTTCCCAACCTCGCGATTGAGATTTCCTGGTTGTTTTCCCCTCTAGGGTGTTTCACTACTTACCTAGAGCAGCCTTATGACTTACTCCCCGGCAGACCGATTGCCCAGGCGGTTTCCGTTCCGCACAGCCCGTGCGTACTGACTACCAATC